>JBCDDI010000298.1:0-5103 GCA_039180365.1 Pseudomonadota bacterium | reverse complement strand
GGGGACGAAAGTATTCGCGAAGTAATTACCGTCGGCGCCAATCAGATAGCGGGAGCGAAGTTCGAGCGGGCCACTGTCTGTGCTGATAGAAGAGAGGTAAGTGACACTACCCTCGCTGTCCGTTTCTTCTTTGACTCCCTCCCAGCCGTGCTCGAAGCGAAGAACGTCGCTGCCGGCGACTTCGCTCAGTCGCGCGAAGAGCACCCGTTCGAACTGATCCTGGCTCAGGTTTGTACTTGGTGTTGGCGTGCTTGTCAGCATGCGGCCGATGTCTTCCGGGCGCCGGCGCATGTCGAAAACGCCGAGGTCGCGTCCTGCCAGTGTGTCTACCCAGCGGATCGTGGCGGTGTCTTCCAGTTTCGGGCCAAGGCTGCGAATCTTCATGTCGTCGACCCCCACAGCCCGGCAGATCTCAAGCGACCGGCTCGAGATCACGTGGGCCTGCGGTGCATTGTGCAAGCTGGAGCGTCGCTCCACGATCACGAAGCTGATGCCGAGGCGGTTCAGGAGCAGGCCCGTGAGAATCCCGACTGGACCCGCGCCGACGATGAGTACCGTCGTATCGAGGGAATCAGAGGCGCTCATAGCGCCTGCTCCAGGACGGTGTTGCTGAGGGTGCCGATGCCGTCGATTTCGACCTCCACCACGTCTCCTTGCGCGAGAAACAGCTGAGGATTGCGCAGCGCTCCCGCGCCCTCAGCCGAGCCTGTCACCAGCACGTCGCCCGGTTCGAGCCAGGTCACTTCTGAGATGTGCGAAATCAGATCGGCGAAGGAGAAGATCAGATCATCCAACCTCATGTTCTGCCGGATCTCACCGTTGACGCGCGTTTGCAGCACAAGATGGTCATTGGAGAGACGGTCCGGCGGGATTTCGTCGGCGGTCACCAGCCAGGGTCCGAACCCGGCGCGGTGATAGCCGTTCTTCCCGGTGGTGACCTGATGGCTGCGAATCTGATACTGGCGCGCCGAGCCATCGTTGAAGCAGCTGAAGCCGGCGATGTGCTGCGGCGCATCGGCGACGGAAACGTTGCGACAACGCCTGCCGATAACAACGGCAATTTCTCCCTCATAGTCGAAGTTGGGTTCCAAGGCTGGCTTTTCGATGGGAGAGCCGCTCCCGACCAGGGTGTTGGCAGCGCGCAGAAAGAACATCGGCGTTTGGGGTACCTCCTTAAAGCCCATCCGTTCGGCGGCTTCATGGAAGTGCGTGTGTGTGTTTAAGCCCACACACCAGATGGCGCCGGGCTCGGGAATCGGCGGTAGCAGCGTCACGGCGTCGAGACCAAAGTCCGGTGCCGAGTCCGATAGCTCGGCCGCACCGGCGAATTCGCTGGCGATGAGCGCTTTCAGCGTTGGCGCTTCATCGCCGAGGCGACTGGCGAGGTCGATAATGCCGCGGTCGGTGACGATGCCGTAGCTGGTAGCGCCGTCTTTCAGGTAGCTGGCTAAGCGCATGGTTAAGTCTTCCCCTCTTGCGATGTTTCTGCGTTGTCAGTGAATTTTTGTGAGCAGCGTCGCGACGGCATCCGCCTGCGCGTCGATAAAGGCTTGGCTGAATGGGTCCTCACCGGTGAGGCGTTTGCATTCCGGCGCCATGGCGAACACGGCCGCACTGCCGACCAGGGCGTAGTAGAACTGCACCACGGAGACTGGCGGCACAATCTCCTCCCGGGTGCCCTGGGTGTGCAGATCGGCGACGAGGTTGAAGAAGTCCTGCACGTACTCGTCGATGATCCAGGTAAGGCGCCAGCTGTCGGAGCGGCCCTCGTCGAACATGATCCGGGTGATCTCCGGATGGGCGGCGGAGGCGCGAACGAACTGCCGGATCAGAAAACGGAGACGCTCACCTGGCTCGATGTCCCGGGCCTGACTCACGGCAGGGCGCATGGTGGCGCCGATCCGAGCGAAGAGATCTGCTGCGCAGGCTTTCCAGAAACTTTCCTTGCTGCCGAAGTGGTAGGTGATGAGGTTCCGCTGCACGCCGGCCGCCGTCTGCACCTGCCGGGTGCTCGTGGCTTCGTAGCCGTTGGCTGAGAAAAGCCGAATGCCGGCTTCGATCAGCTTCTGACGGGTGGCCTCGGACTTGCGCGAAAGGGTGCTGACGGTGGCTTCTTCGGACATGCTCAACGATCAGTATTTGACAGTTGGCAAACAATATATGATAGTTTTTGCCAAGTGGCAAATATCAATCTGGGAGAGCCTGCAATGCCAGCTTTTTTCATTGCGCACGTGAACGTGAATGATCGGGAGGCGTTCCGGGAATACGAACGCGGCGTGCTGCAGACCATAAAACCGTTCAGCGGTCGGGTGCTGGCCGCAGCACCGGCCAAGCGCCTCGACGGCGCGGAAGCGAAAAACCACAACGTGATCATCAGCTTTCCCTCCGTCGAGGACGCGCAGGGCTGGTGGGACTCGGCCGACTACCAGGCGATCATCCCGATTCGCCTCGAGCACGCGCCGGGTGCCGATGCGATGATCCTGCCGGGCCTCTAGATGACGAACCCAGGGAGAAACATCGATGAGTGACGCTGCCCCAACGCCAACCAAGTTTGCGCATCTCGTTCTGAATGCACGTAAGTTCGACGAGACGCTCGCCTTCTACCGAGAGCTGCTCGATGCGCGGATCGTCCATGAGACCCCGATGATCGTATTCCTGAGCTACGACGATGAGCACCATCGCCTCGCCATTGCCCGGAGGCCCGGTCTCTTGCCGAAGCTGCGGAACATGGCCGGCGTGGATCACCACGCCTATACCTACGGCAGTCTGGAGGACCTTCTCGGCGTCTGGCAGCGTATGCGGGCAGCAGGCCATTCCCCGGTCTGGTGCACGCACCACGGCGGTACCATTTCGATCTACTACAAAGACCCGGACGGCAACGTGGTCGAGACGCAGGTGGATGTTTTCGAGTCCATCGAAGAGACCAACGAGTTCCTTGCGGGCGACGACTTCCAGAGCAATCCCATCGGCGTCGACTTTAATCCTGAGGAACTTTTAGCGCGCCTGAAGTCCGGTGAGCCCTGGGAAACGCTCCGGCTCAGAAAGCCGAGCGGGCCGCGAGATCCAGCGACCATCCCGCGGGGCTATATGGGCTGGTTCAACTGGCTGATGATCCGAGTCCTGCGGGCGCTCCCCGGAGGGCCGCCGAAGGCGAGCCGGGCCTCCTAAGGGGCCGATTTGGCGTCGGCTTCGATTCTGGCTCTGAGGGCCTGTTGTTCTTCCCGACCGATCGGGAAGCGCCACATGATGATGGCTACGGAAGCAGTGACCAACGTTGGCGATGCTGCCACCACAAGCCGCACGGCATCGAGCGTCGACTGCGCATTCTCGCCCGCCGGGTCGAAGCCTACCCAGTCGAGCATGGGATAGATGATGCCGACGGCCAGGGCCGCGCCGACCTTGCTCGTCAGCGTGAGCATTGAGTAGTAAAGGGCACTGCGATCCGCGCCAACGTTAACCCGGTCCTGATCGATGACGTCCGCCATGATCGAGCGCATGAGCAGATCCTTTGCACCGAAGTTCACACCGACAAGCAC
Organism: Pseudomonadota bacterium; assembly: GCA_039180365.1. Classification (GTDB taxonomy): domain Bacteria; phylum Pseudomonadota; class Gammaproteobacteria; order Pseudomonadales; family Azotimanducaceae; genus SZUA-309. The sequence continues at coordinate 1,567 of JBCDDI010000298.1, read as the reverse complement.
AAAGAGCCAGAACACCCACCAGAAGCTCGAGTCAGGCACCACAAAAAAGAGTCCCGTGGCGATTGTCGACTGCAGCGCTCCGAGACACAGGGTCTGGTGTTTGCCGAGACGGCCGCTCAGCCAGACGAAGACGGGCACAAATACCAGCCCCGTAACGAAGATGAGCACAAGAAACAGGCTTGCCGCCTGAGGCAGCTTCAGCACCTGGATTACGAAGAAAAAGTGCACGGCGCCGTTGATGCCTCCCTGCAGGCCAAGGAGCAGGTCGGCCAGCAGCAGCCGGCGCAGGGCGCGGTTTGTGAGGATCGAGCGCCAGGCCGTCTGCCAGGGTAGCTTAACGGGCGAACGCAGCTCCGGTTCCCTGGTGCTGATCACGGCCACTCCGAATAGGAGCGGCAGGGCGATCATGATCAGCCAGCCCATCGCGGCGCTGCGCATGCGCATGCCGCCTTCCGGTTCCAGGGCGTCCAGCGCTGCAGGCAGAGCAAGGACGCCCACGGCGCCAAGCAGACCGAAGAACTGCACGGCGCCCATGATCCGGGTTCGCTGGTCGTAGTCTCCTGAGAGCTCGCTGGCCCAGGCAGTGTGTGCAATGGCAAGCAGCGTCCAGCCAACGTAGAGCACCAGCAGGGACAGGAGCAGCGTCGACTCAGTGGCAGGGTCCGCGGGAAAAAACACACCGTAAGCGCCGAGCAGAATGATCGGCACTCCAACAACGATCGCCGGTCGTCTTCGCCCCCAGGAGGTTCTCACTCGATCGCCAAGTACGCCGAACACCGGATCGGTGAAGACGTCGAAAAACCGCGCAAGCATAAAAATAGTGCCGACAGCCGTCAGACTGATGCCCAGCTCCGCATAAAGCGGCGGCAGAATGGCGACGATGGGCAAACCGAGGGCTGCCAGCGCGAAAGCCGGCGAAGCGAAGGCGGCAACCTTCAAGGGGCTGGTGGCGTTGGTCATGGGTCGACAATACTCTTAACGATTCCACGAATCACCCGGACTGCGAACGGGATCATCAAAGCGCGGGCCTTTCCCGCGCAGCATCCGTAGCATAGAACGTCATGCAGGGAACTCTGATGTCGATCCTCCCAGGGACAGCTCGTGGCCTCACTGTCGGCAGCATGATCTGCCTCACTCTGGCCCTCGGAGCCTGCGGCGGCGGTGGGTCAGGAAACAACGCGCCGGCAGCAGCAATCGGTTCAGGAACTCCCGAGCCAGCCTTTGGTTTGACAAGACGGCCAACAGTCGCGGCGCTAAACGTGCCGCTCTCCGATGGGTCGATCGGCAGCTACGTTCTTGAGGAATCCTTTCCGAACTTGAGTTTTCCGGCGGCCGTGCTGCTGACGGCGGTACCGGGAGAAAACCGGCTGGTGGCGCTCACGCAGGATGGCCGCGTTCATGCTTTTGTTGATAACGCTGCCACGACCACCGCAGATACGGTGCTTGATCTCAGAAGTCGCGTTGATTTCGGCGGCGAGCGAGGCCTCCTTGGTCTTGCCTTTGATCCGGATTTCGTCACAAACCGCTATCTCTATGTGCATCTGTCCTTGGCGGGCACTTCGAGCCC
>JBCDDI010000297.1:0-5110 GCA_039180365.1 Pseudomonadota bacterium | reverse complement strand
GTAACAGCAGCCTCAACCATGACCTTCGCAACACCAAGTGTTGAAGCCGACACGAAAAATATGAGTGTGTATGGCACAAAAAAAATCATATAAGATGGTATAAATACCATCCCGGCGGACGGCTGCGCTGTTCGATCTGAAGCCTAAGGCGTCCGTTCGCCTCGACCGGCTCTTGCACCAGCAGCGGCGGCGCCTCGACAAACAGCGACAGAAGCTGGCCATCGGCGCCTTTGCGGGCGGGACCGCCGCCTATCGTGCTGAGCTTACGGGTGCGGTGGGCGAGCTTCAGCTGGAAACGGTCACGCTGTTGCCCGTTGAGGGTCTGGGCACCGCCTCCGACTGACGGCCAGACCCCTGGCTTTGCCCGTTAAGCCGTGTCCGTGGCGCGTCTCAAGACCGTTCAGGATAGAGAAGGAGACCCTGTGAATCTCATTAGGAAATTGACCCGAACGCTGCTGCCCCTGACGGGGCTGTCTGCACTGCTCGCTGGCGGCAGTGCCTGGGCGGCTGACTACGCCGCCGACTGGGGCCCGGAAATCGGCACCACGCTGCCAGTACTCGAAGCCCCCGATCAGACCGGTACCACCAGAGTCCTCGATGATCTTGCGGGCGACAACGGGCTGCTACTGTTTCTCAACCGCTCTGCCGACTGGTGACCCTTCTGTCAGCGCCAGTTCGTGCAACTGGCAGAGCGACAGCAGGACTTTGAAGCCCTTGGCGTGAACGTGGCCGGGATGACCTACGACGACGTCAGCGTGCTGGCAGCCTTTCATGCTGAGCAGAAGCTGGGCTATCCCCTTCTTCAGGACAAGGACACCAAACACATCGGCGCCTACGGCGTGCTCAACACGGACTACGAACCGGGCGACAGCGGTTATGGCATTCCCTACCCGGGCATTCTTTATGTGGACGGCGATGGCAAAGTGCTCCTTAAATTCGCCGTACCGGGCTATCGGCAGCGACCACCCCTCGATGCGGTGCTGGACGCCATCGCTGCCCTTGAGCAGGCTCCCTGAGTCCGCTGGCTGTGTCGGGCGGTTGAATAAGCCGCCCGGCCCCGCTTAAATGCGGCTCGCTTTGCGCCCACATAAATACGGATAAACCATGACGGCAGCCCCTCACCCGTCCAACCCTCGCCCGCGGTCCCGGCGATGCTTCCCTGCAGCGCGGCTCTCTGGCGTGCTATTCGCCAGCGTGCTCGTTTCCGGCTGCGCTTCACTGGTCAGTTCCTTTACCTCCGATTTTGCTGAAGATCTGGGGAACTCGATCCTCGACAACCCCGATGTGGAGATGGTGCAGGAGGGCGCACCGGCGTTCCTTCTGCTGGTGGACTCGCTCGTGGCTCAGAGCCCGAACAACGCCACGCTCCTTATGCAGTCCGCTCGGCTGAGCTCGGCCTATGCGGCGGCCTTCGTCGATGATCCGGATCGGGCCAAGCTCATGAATGCCAAAGCGCTCAAGGACATGGAGCAGGCGGTCTGTGTGTCCATGAAGGATGCCTGTGACCTCAGAACCCGGCCCTACGACGAATTTGAGGTCTGGCTCGCAGCGCGCGGGGTTGATGAGGTTCCTGAGCTTTATCAGCTCGCCAGCGTCTGGACCGGCTGGATCCAGGCCAACAGTGACGACTTCGTCGCCATTGCCGAGCTCGGGCGCGTGAAAGCGCTGGTGCTCCGAGTTACGGACCTCGACGAAAGCTATGACTTTGGCGGCGCGCACCTGTATCTCGGCGTTTTCGAGACGCTGCTGCCACCTTCCCTTGGTGGACGGCCGGAAGTGGGTCGGTCACACTTCGAGAAAGCGATTGCCCTGTCGGACGGTAAGTACCTGATGACCAAGGTTATGTTTGCCGACCAGTACGCCCGGCTGCTGTTTGACCGTGAGCTCCACGATCAACTCCTGGAGGACGTGTTGGCCGCCGATCCTGCAGTGCCCGGATTGACCCTGATCAACACCGTAGCCCAGCGCCGTGCTCAAGACCTCCTGGACTCCGCCGATGCTTATTTCTGAGTTGTACCGCATGAAAAAGTCCCTTCTTCTACTCAGCTTGCTCTCTGGCCTCGCGCTGACGCTGCCGGCCCAGGCTGTGACCTTCAAGGTTGCAACCGTGTCACCGGACGGTTCCATGTGGATGAACGAGCTGCGCAGCGGTGCGGAGCAGATTGCTGAACGCACGGACGGCCGGGTGAGCTTCAAGTTCTACCCCGGTGGCGTCATGGGCGACGACAAGGCTGTGCTGCGGAAGATCCGTTCAGGCCAGCTGCACGGTGCGGTGCTCACGGCCGGTGGCTTGGGCCAGGTTTATTCAGACCTGCAGCTCTACACGCTGCCAATGGTCTTTGACGACCTGGCAGAGGTGGATCACATTCGCTCGGTCATGGACGACACGCTGATGGCCGGCCTGCAGGAAAGCGGCTACGTCGGCTTTGGCTTTGCGGAAGTTGGTTTTGCTTATGCCATGACCAAAACGCCCGTACAGACTTTTGAAGAGGTCCGGTCGCAGAAGATCTGGATCCCTGACGGCGACCAGGCTGCAGAACTTGCGTTCAGCACCTTCGACATCTCAGCGATTCCGCTCTCGATAGCCGATGTGCTTGGTGGTCTGCAGACGGGGTTGATCAACAGTGTCGCGGTACCGCCGGTTGGGGCCATCGCCCTGCAATGGCATACGCAGCTGCGCTACGTCTTCGACCTGCCGCTGTTGTATGTGTATGGACTCCTCACGGTTCAGGATCGGCAGTTTGCGAAACTGGAGAGTGCGGATCAGGCGGTTGTCCGGGAAGTTATGGGAGACGTCGTGCTGCGGGTGGACGCGCAGAACCGAACGGATCACGAGCGCGCGGTGGTGGCCCTGCGCCAGCAAGGCCTTACCTTCAACGAGCCGACGGACGCCGAAGCCGACCGCTGGCGGGGGCTTTCGGCTCAGGCCTCGGACAGCATGATCAACGAAGGCGTGATCTCCCAGGGCATCTTTGACTCCCTGCAGACAGAACTCAGCCGCTATCGGGAAGACCGAGGCAGCGTTGACTGAGCGGCTCCTCGCCGGGCTCAGGTTCATCGAAAATGGGCTGCTGGTTCTGCTTCTCGGAGCCATGATTCTGATTGCCGCTTACCAGGTGGTGGCCCGCAACTTCTTCGACACCGGTCTCCTCTGGGGTGACGCTTTCGTTCGGGTGCTGGTCCTCTGGGTGACCTTCATTGGCGCCACCATTGCCAGCCGCAACGACGAGCACATCCGCATTGATCTCCTCGCCCGCTTTCTCGGAGACCGCTCCGAAACCTGGGTTATTCGTTTCCGCAGCGCCTTCACGGCCGCCGTTGCCGGTCTTTTCGCCTGGTACAGCTTCGAGTTTGTGCGCCTTGATTACGAGGACGACATCATTGCCTTTGCCTCGGTGCCGGCCTGGATCTGCGAAGCCGTGATGCCCGTAGGTGCTGCGCTCATTGCGCTGCGCTATGCGGTGCGGGTGGTGAAACCGGGATGACCTGGGCGCTGATCGGTTTGCTGGTTCTGGCCGCCTTCGCCGGGGCGCCGCTCTTTGCCGTGCTCATGGGGGCGGCCATGGTGGGCTTCCTCGCTGCCGATATCCCGCTGTCGGTGGTTGCGATTGAGGTTTATCGCATTGTCGACACACCGCTGCTTGTTACGTTGCCACTCTTTACCTTTGCCGGCTACGTGCTGGCGGAAGCCAAAACCTCTGAACGGCTTGTCAATCTCGTGCAGAGTGTGTTCGGCGCCATGCCGAGCGGACTTGCGCTGGTGGGTTTTGTCGCCTGTGCGCTGTTTACGGCGCTCACCGGCGCCTCAGGCGTAACCATTGTTGCCCTCGGGGCCCTGCTCCTGCCGGCGCTCAAGAGCGCTGGCTACGATGATCGGTTCTCTCTCGGGCTTGTCACGACGTCCGGCAGCCTCGGGCTGCTGCTGGTTCCCTCGGTGCCGCTTATTCTTTACGGGATCGTTGCGCAGCAGCTGGACGTCGGCGAGCCCTTTACCATCGGCGAGCTGTTTCTCGCCGGTGTGCTGCCGCTGTTGCTGATGCTGGGGGCGCTCTCTGCCTATACGCTCTGGCACCATCGAGGGGGCCAGATTCCCAGGGTGCCGTTTTCCGCCGCGCGCTTCCGGAGCGCACTCTGGGCGGCTCGCTGGGAGATACCGCTGCCCTTTGTGGTGCTCGGGGGTATCTACTCGGGCTATTTTGCGATCTCCGAGGCGGCGGCCATGACCGCCGTCTACGTAACGATCGCGCAGGTGCTGCTTTACCGGGAAATCGCCTGGCGCGAGCTGCCGAAGATCATGGTTGATTCCATGGTGATGGTTGGCGGCATTCTGCTGATTCTCGGCGTTGCGCTCGCGTTCACGAACTTCCTCGTCGATGCTGAGGTGCCGCAGGCCCTCGTAAAGTTCATGCAGGCCCATGTGGAGTCAGCGTTGGGCTTCCTGTTGCTGCTGAATATCATGCTGCTGGTGCTTGGCGCTATGCTCGACATTTTTGCGGCCCTGGTTATCGTTGTGCCGCTGATTCTGCCCGTGGCTGTGGGTTACGGCATCCATCCGGTGCACCTGGGCATTATCTTCCTCGCGAACATGCAGATCGGTTACTTCACACCGCCCGTGGGTATGAATCTGTTCATTGCCAGCTACCGGTTCAACCGCCCATTGCTCGAGCTCTACGCGGCCTGTATCCCCTTTATGCTGGTGCTGCTCGCCGCGCTTCTGTTGATCACCTATGTTCCCTGGTTCAGCATGGCGCTGATTGAGTAACCGGCAGTCGCCGCTGCGCTTTGGAATGCGCGCTTCCGATAGCGATAAGATCCGATTGCGCTAAGATCCGATAGCAAAAACAAAGGATAGAGAACTTGGCGGGCCGCATCGCAGTCGTCATTGATCCCTGGGATTACCCTTACAACGGCACCGTTGTCTCCACCCGCCGGTTTCGGACGAGCATCGAACCACTGGGTTATGAGTTTCGCCTGCTCGCCCTCGAGGCGCCCGATCTTGATCGCGCCGATGCCTTCGAGAAGCTGTCGCTGCCGGGCTTCAACGGCATCATCAACACCATGCGTGCACCCCTGGCCAAACCCGATCGGGCGAAAATCCGGCGGTTGCTGG
>JBCDDI010000296.1:0-5142 GCA_039180365.1 Pseudomonadota bacterium | reverse complement strand
TGTATGTGGAGCGCGACAACGCCGGTGCGCAGGCGACCTATAAGCATCTCGGGATGACTGAGACGGACTATCGGCTTTTCGAAGCGGAGTTCTGAGTCCGGTCGCTAATCAGTCGCAAGTCAGTCTCTGACCGTCCGCGCGAAGAGCCGGTGGAAGTTCCTAGCCGTTGTGGCGGCCAGTTCATTCAGGGCTACGCCGCGAAGTTCCGCCAGAAACTCTGCCGTATCGCGCACATAGGCAGGGGCGTTAGCTTTGCCGCGGTGCGGCACCGGCGCGAGCCAGGGGGCATCGGTTTCCACGAGTAGCCGGTCGGCGGGCACCTGCCGGGCAACCTCACGGACGTTCTCGCCGTTCCTGAACGTGACGATGCCGGAAATAGATATGTAGTAGCCGAGATCGAGGGCCGCCTGGGCCATCGCCCAGGATTCCGTGAAGCAGTGCAACACCCCCACGACCTCCGGGAACTCTCGCAGGAGCGCCAGCGTATCGTCTTCCGCCGACCGCGTGTGAACGATAACCGGCAGCTTGTGCCGCTCGGCCAACTCAAGCTGATGCCGGAATGACTCCCGCTGCCGGGCTCTGGCATCTGCTTCAAACACATGATGATAGTCGAGGCCCGTTTCACCAACGGCAACTACCCTGGGCCGGGCCAGCAGGGGCTCGATCCAGCTGAGCGGTCCATCGGCTGCCTCCGGGTGCTGGCCAACGCTGGCCCAGACATCACGTTCTGCCGCGGCCAGTGCAAGCACGGCCTCGATGTGCGCCTCGTCCACGCCGATACAGAGCACACGATCGACCCCTGCCGCACGGGCTTCAGCCAGTCGGGCGACCGGATCTTCTAGATAGTTCAGGTGACAGTGGGAATCGACCAGCAAGGCCCGTGGACCTGGGTTGAGCTACATCGTATGTGTGTGACGGTCCGACTGCAGGGCGCCGGCGAGGTAGGTTTCGATCTTGTTGCGGGCAACGTCGTCCTGATCGTTGAACTGAACGCCAATGCCGGCAGCTTTGGTACCACCGGCACCTTTCGGTGTCACCCAGACAACCTTACCGGCAACAGGCAGCTTTTCCGGTTCGTCCATGAGATTGAGGAGCATGAAGACCTCATCACCGATCTCGTACTCTTTTTTCGTGGGAATGAAGAGGCCGCCATTCTGGACGAAGGGCATATACGCTGCGTAGAGCACCGCTTTGTCCTTGATGGAAAGCGAGAGAATACCGTTTCTCGCTCCGCGCTTTGCTGCCATGGAATGTCCTTGTTACGGCTTTGGCTTGCGGCGGCTCAGCTTTCCGGCGCTCTGGCCCGGCATAAGCAGCAGCTTACCTGTGCTACGCCCGCCGCAAAGGCCCGCGTAGCGCCCCACGCCATCGCCTTCGCGAGGGAGTTAAGGCAAGGGTCATATTCGGGTGGGTACCCGGGAGTGTCAATGCTGCCGGCGTGATGTCCGTCACAAAACCCGGTTCGTGACCGACAAGCCGCCGTGCTGGGCTTCGGGATCTGCTGCAGCTTCAGGCCGCGGCATGGAGAACACTCTGCCAGCGCACCAGAAGGCGCTCAAGAAGGATCCGCGCATTGGCGCTGTTTGTCGTCAGGAGTTGCCGGCGGATAGCCGCCAGTTCCTGGACGAAGGCGGCCAGCGCCGGGCCCCCAGCAGCGTCTACGCCAGGTATCCGGGACTCTCCCGCCAGGAGCGCCGAGCAGTGGCGATACCAGGCACCCGTGAGTCGATCCAGATCCCAATCGAGCAGTTCGCCGATCGCCTGGGAGACCGGCGTGCTGGCGGCAAGGCGTCCGAGGACCGGGCCCAGGGCAGGCTCTCCGGCGGCAAGGGCGGAGGCCACGAGCAGCGGCGCGCCGCCGCATTCGAAGAGCTTTTCGTCGATGTCCGGACCTTCGCTGTCCTGCTCCGCAAGCCACTTTCTGGCCCCCGCTTTATCGCGAAGGAGTGCTATGGCCTGACAGCGGCTGATGACCGTGGGCAACAATCTCGCCGGTCTCGCGCTGGCGAGTATCAGGTAGGTATCCGGCGGCGGTTCCTCGAGGGTTTTCAGGAGCGCGTTTGCAGCCGCTTCGTTCATGAGCTCTGCGGCTTCGATCACCGCAACCTTGCAGGGAGCGGCCTGCCTCGTTCCCGTGGCGAAGGCCGCAACCTCGCGGATAGCGTCGACTTTAATCACCGCACCGTCGGGCTCAATCCATTTCAGATCCGGATGGGCGACGGTTTTTAAGGCCGCATCGGTCTTAAGTCCCAGCAGCGCTCTGGCGAGCGCCTCGGCGAACACCACCTCGCCCCAGCCTTCATAACCACGAACGAGCAGACCGTGAGGTAGCCGGCCTTCGCCATGCAGGCTCAGCGTGCGCTCAAAGGGTTCCTGCAGCCAGGGCAGCATCAGGACCCCGGGTCCCGCGACTCACTGAGGAAGGCGGCCATACACTCGCGAATGTCCTCCTGCACCGATTCCAGGGGGCCGGAAGCATCAACGAGCTGAATCTGCCCTTCACTCGCTGCCCGGTCCCGATAGGCTGAGCGGACGGCCTCGAAAAAGGCCAGTTCTTCCTGTTCGACGCGATCATGCTCGCGATCGGCGATGCGGGCATGACCCACGGCGACGGGCACATCCAAGTAGAGGGTGAGGTCCGGGCGCAAAGGTCCCTGAACCAGCTCCTCAAGGGCGGCGATCTGTGCAACAGGCAGGCCCCGGCCACCTCCCTGATACGCATAGGTGGCATCAGTGAACCGGTCGCAGACAACCCAGGTACCGTTGGCCAGCGCGGGTTTAATCACCGTTTCCAGGTGTTGCGCGCGGGCGGCGAAAATGAGGAGCAGCTCAGTGAGGCCGGACACAGCCTCCTCGCGCACGCCCAGAAAGAGGTCGCGGATTTCCTCCGCAAGGGGCGTGCCGCCGGGTTCCCGGGTGGTCAGCACCTGATGACCGGCCGCCTCTACCAGTTCAACCACCAGGGCGAGATTCGTTGACTTACCAACGCCCTCGCCGCCCTCAAGGGTGATGAAACGCCCGGTCACTGGAGCTGATACTTCCGCACAGCCGCCTCGTGCTCTTCCAGGCTGACGGAAAACTGACTCGTGCCATCGCCGCGGCTGACGAAGTAGAGAAACTCGCCAGGGGCAGGATGTACGGCCGCCTCGAGGGCGCGACGGCCCACCAGGGCGATCGGCGTCGGTGGTAACCCCTTACGAGTATAAGTGTTGTAGGGCGTGTCCGTGCGCAGATGGCTGCGCGTGAGATTGCCATCGAAGCTGGGCCCTACCCCGTAGATCACGCTCGGATCCGTCTGCAGCCGCATGCCTTTATGCAGGCGGCTGATGAAAACCTGGGCGATGCTGGCGCGATCCTCTTCACGGCCGGTCTCCTTCTCGATGAGCGATGCGGCAATCAGCGCATCGTAGGGCGACTCGTAAGGCAGACCCGCATCGCGGCCGGTCCAGACCAACTCCAGCTCCGTCTCCAGTTTGCCGTAAGCGCGGCGCAGAATGTCCGCGTCACTGGCGCCCCGTTCATAACGATAGGTATCAGGAAAGAACAGACCTTCCGCATTGCCCCCAGGCAGACCCAGTGCTCCAAGGAGCGTTGTCACGCTGGCCCCGGTCAGCGTCTGTTCGAGAGCCGGCTGCCTGGCGAGTTCTGCCAGGGCTTCCCTGATGGTCCAACCCTCGATGAGCTTCACCTCATAGGTGACCACTTCGCCGTTCAGCAGCCGGGCCATGAGGGTGGTGGGCGTGTCACCGGGGCTGAGACGATACTCGCCGGCCTGAACGCGGCGCGCGTCACCGGAAAGCCGCGCCAGCAGCGTCCAGATTCTCGCCTGATTGATGATGCCCTCGTCCTCGAGCTCCGCCGTAAAGCCGGCAAAACTCTGACCCGAAGCGAGGGTGACGATGCGCTCTTCCTCAAGCGCAAAGGGCCGTTCGAGCCAGCTCCAGCCATAAAAGCCCGCCGCCGCAAGCGCGACGGCCACGACGATAAAGAGTGTAAGAAGGATTTTCAGCGGCGAGCCCACGGCACGCATTGTAGAGCATGCCGGGCGTCGACGGATCAGGCTTTAGCGAAGATTACCGTGCCGTTGGTGCCACCAAAGCCGAAGCTGTTCGACAGGGCAGCGCGTACCGTTGTCTCCCGGGCGGTGTTCGGCACGTAGTCGAGATCACAGCCTTCCCCGGGGTTTTCGAGGTTGATGGTTGGTGCGATGACATCGTTTGCAACTGCGAGGATCGAGAGGATCGCTTCGACAGCGCCCGCTGCCCCGAGCAGGTGCCCGATCATGGACTTGCTCGAACTGACTGCTATCTTGGTGTCGGCTCCGAAGACTTCTTTAATCGCCTTGGTTTCCGCAACATCGCCGAGCGGCGTAGAGGTGCCGTGGGCGTTCACATAATCAACGGCGTCCGGATTTAGACCAGCGTCGTTGAGCGCGTTGCGCATGGAGGCCACGGCACCGGCGCCGTCCTCAGCCGGACTGGTGATGTGGAAGGCGTCACCGCTCATGCCAAAGCCCGCAACTTCGCAATAGATCTTTGCCCCACGGGCTTTGGCTCTTTCGTATTCCTCGAGGACCAGCACGCCGGCGCCATCGCCGAGGAGGAAGCCGTCGCGGTCGCGATCCCAGGGTCGACTGGCCCGTTCCGGTTCGTCGTTACGAGTCGACAGGGCCTTCATGGAGCCGAAGGCCGCCATGGTGATGGGCGATGTCGCCTGTTCCGCGCCACCGACAACCATGACGTCCGCATCGCCGTACTGAATCATCCGCGCACCGACACCAATGTTATGGGTGCCTGTGGTGCAGGCCGTCACGATGGCGATGTTCGGACCCTTGAACCCATAACGTATCGACAGGTTGCCGGAAATCATATTGATGACGCTGCCGGGCACGAAGAACGGCGATACACGGCGCGGCCCGCTCTTCAGGAGCACCGAATGGGTGTCTTCAATGGTATTGATACCGCCAATACCGGAACCGATGGCAACGCCGATTCGATCCGCGTCATCCGGTTCGGCTTCAAGGCCAGCGTCATTGATGGCCTGAATACCCGCGGCCATGCCGTACTGGATGAAGGGATCCAGCCGCCGGGCTTCCTTGCGGTCCAGATAGTCGGTGACTTCGAAGTCTTTGACGGAAGCGCA
>JBCDDI010000295.1:0-5155 GCA_039180365.1 Pseudomonadota bacterium | reverse complement strand
GTTGAGCTTTAAAAATAACGATCTAAACCCGGAGCCTTGAGAGAGCGATCGGGCTGGTGGTGTAGGGGGCAGCAGAAGCTGGCCAAAAAAAGGGGCTGCAGAGGGTGCAGCCCCTAAGCTATCCGACCCGATCGGCCTTGGTCGATCTGCTGCCCTGGGAGGGGTTAGGGCGAGCGGGGTCGGACCGCGTGGCTGAGAGCCGGGGGACGGTGCATGCGTGCCCCGGCGATTCAGCAGTCGATCAGTTCTGGGCGACGACCGGATCCGCACCGGTGGCCGGTACGAACTGGGTGTAGCTGATGCCCATGTTTTCGATCAGGCGCCCGCTGCGTGTGGTGTTACAGGTGAATGCGACCGGCACACGCTCACCGTTTTCCCAGATAGACGCGTTGATGTAGAAGGTCCGGCCCGTTTCCGTGGTGCGGTACAGGTAGTCTTTCTTGACGAGCAGGCGGTCAACGTCGCTGCTGTTTGCCTTCAGGCAGGCCTGGTAGCCGCGCTCTTCGCTCAGGGTAGACGGTGCTTTGGCGGCAGCGGTCATCGAGAAGCTGGCCAGCGCCGCGGCTGTGATCAGGGTGAGTGCTTTCATGTTCATTCCTTCGAGGGGTTGGTCTCCATAACCCGGTCGAGGGTGCTCCCGGGATGTGTTACGCAAAGTAACAACCATCCATTGACGTGGGAATAAAAGTAACGTAGAACCAGCTTCTCAGTTTTGTTTACCCCTCGGATTGATCAAGGTAGATCGCGATGTCCATGGCCCCGGGCTATGAGGTGGATTGGAATCTTGTGCGGACCTTCGTGTCCGTCGTCGAAGCCGGTAGCCTCGCCGGCGCAGCCCGCTCCCTGGAGCTTGCCCATCCCACGGTGGCGCGGCATATCCAGCAGCTTGAAAGTCAGCTGGGGGTGACCCTTTTTGACCGCTGCGCAACGGGCCTGGCCCTGAACGAGTCCGGCTCGCGCCTCGCCGAGGTTGCCCAGCGTATGCGCCACGAAGCCAAGACCCTGGAAGCCGTCGGCGAGTCCGTGCGCTCCGATGCCACGGGCCGTGTGCGCATCACCATTGCGGAAACCTTTGCCGATCTCCTGCCGGAGCTCCTGTCGCCGTTGCACGAAGCAACCGGCGCCGCGGAGCGGTTTGTGGAGCTTATCGTCTCCCCTGCGCGGCTTAACCTCCTTGAGCGGGAAGCTGATATCGCCGTGCGCCATATCCGTCCGGAACAGGCGGAGCTCGTCTGCCGCCGGGTGGGTGCCTTACCCATGGGGGCCTGGGCGAGCGAGGCCTATCTTGAACGTCATGGCTCGCCGACGATGCAGAGCCTCGACCGGCACTTTTTCATCGATGGGCTCAGCACCCGGGGGTTTATGCTGGCCATCGAGCGCATGGGCTACCGCGTGCCTGATTCTCAGGTGGCCTTCCGCACGGATTCACTGCAGAGCCAGCGTCGGGCCGGGCAACTTGGCTGGGGTATCGTCGGGATTCCAGACTATCTGGCTGAGCGCACCGAAGGCCTCGTTAAGGTGCTCGATGATGCACCGGACGCCGTGGCCCTGGACGTGTGGCTTGTTGCTCGACCGGCCGTCCGGCAGCAGCAGCTGCTGAGACTGGTCTTCGATACCCTGGCGGACTCCCTGAGCGAACGATTCCAGGCAGGCAGCCGAAGCCTGCCACCCGGTGCTGCTCAGGGTGAGCTGGACAGGCTGGAGACGCGGCTCAGGGCATAGCCGTAGCGCACGGCGCGCGCCTCAAGATCTCCCGCGGCGGGCACCGGTTCCTGGTAGAGGCGCCAGGGTGATCCGCCGAAGCGATACTCAATGGACGCGCCGGGCTCGGCGCTGATGCTGACCTTGCCCGATTCCAGGCGCTTAAACGTCGGTGGTGCGGTGACCGGTTGTTCGCCGCCGGGCCAGAAGCGCTCGGCAAGCTCTGCTTCAGACTCCTCACTCAGATCCTGCACGCGCAGGCGCCAGGCCCCGAGCGCCGTGCGCAGGCGCGTGAGCGTTGCCAGCTGCGCGCGTTCGTCGACGAGGTTCACCAGCTCATGGGGATCCGCTTCCAGATCATAAAGGGCTTCCGTGGGGCGGGGTTCGAACCAGAGCGACTGCACGGGGTTCAGGGTGCCCGCCTCCGCATGGCGCCAGAGCGCACGCATGATCCGGCCCTGATCCCGATAAGCGAGGTGCACGGCCCCCGGCGTGCCCGGTCGGTAGTAGCGCAGGTATTTGTAGCGTTCGTCGCGCACGGCGCGAACCCGATCGTCCTGGGCGTCGATACGATCCCTCGAGGCGTAAACGTAACGTCGGGGGGCTGCGTCTGCGGCAAAAAGGTTGCGACCATGAAAGGCATCTGCGGGTGTTATACCGGCGAAGGCGAGCAGCGTTGGGGCCAGATCGACAAAGCTCACAAGTCGCTCATCGCTGGCACCGGCTTCGAAACCTTCGGGGAGCCGACCTTCAGGCCAGCGGATCAGCAGCGGGACCTTGAGGCCGGAATCGTAGAGTTCGCGTTTCGCCCGCGGTAGTGGGTCGCCGTGGTCGGTGGTCCAGAGGATCAGGGTGCGATCGAGACGACCCAGGGCGTCGAGGCGTGCAAGGATCTGCCCCACCTGCTGATCCATGAGCTGCACATTGTCGTAGTGGTCGGCGATATGGGCGCGCACGGCGGGTTCATCCGGGTAGTAAGGCGGCAGCACAACCTCCTCAGGGGCGGTGCGCTCGGAAAGGGCAGCCCTCGCGGTCCGTGCCCGTTCGGCGGCACCGCGGCCCGGACCCGCGGGCACGTCCTCCGGCAGAAAAGCCGCGCTTTCATGGGTGATGAGAAAGTTGATCAGGCCGAAGAAGGGCTGATCGTCCGGCAGGTCCGCGAAGGGATCCGCGGCGCCCTCGCTATCCCAGATGCTTTCGGGCCCGCTGCCTGCCCAGACGCCGGAAAACTGATAGTCGAGCTTCCGATCTGTGAAGGTGTAATAACCGGCGGCTCTCAAGTATTCCGGAAAGGCTTTGAGCTCCACCGGCGGCACCGTGAGATAGGTCGCCACCGGCGAAGAGGACGTGCGCATGTGCTGGGCGCCGAAGCTGATCTGATGCCGTCCCGTGATAAAGGCCGCTCGGCTCGGGGCGCAGACCCCGGCAGCCGTGAAGGTGTTCGGAAAGCGCACGCCGCTGGACGCGAGGGCATCAATATTCGGCTTGCGCGCGAGGGCGTCGCCGAAGGCGCCGATCCGCGGACTGAGATCTTCGGCCATGAGCACGAGGATGTCCGGCTGCTCCGTGGCGAGTGATGCTATCGGTGACAGGGGTGATGCGGGCGATAGCTCTGTGCTGCTTTCGGCCAGGGCGCTTGTGGCGCTCACCGACGCCAGCAGCAAAACGGCCAGACGCAGCCCGTGGGGAAACGCTCGCCCGTGGGTGGGGTGTCGCGTTTGTAACCTTGTCATTCCCATTATTCCTGCACCTGAAGGAAGTCGTTGATGGCGAAGCCGATGCCGATGCGCTCCACCTTCTGATCGTAGTCGATGAGGCTCTCGCCGTAGCCGTTGAAGTACTGCGTGTAGATCCGGAAGTGTCGGGTGATCGGATAGCTCCAGGTGAACTCGAAGCCGTTCTCCCGCGTTCCTGGGCGGAACATGGCGGTAAAGGTATTGCGGTTCGGGGTCCAGATGGCGCGCAGGTCGCCGTAGCCGAGGTACTGGTGAATGTCCGGGTTGTCATCCTCGTCCTGATCTTCGGGAATCCGATACCAGGCGCGCAGTGCCAGCGAAAGGTTGGGTGTCACATCGATGCCCATGCGGCCGAGGATCCGGTCCCAGCTGCGGGACAGCGGTTCGCTGCGGCCGTTGGACTGATGGTTGTAGCCGAGATCCCAGCCGGCGATCTGCACGCCGAAAGGCAGCCGCGGACCCCCGTAATGGCGCCAGAAGATTTCCGGTTCGTAGTTCGTTTCCCGGAAGGGCTTTGACAGGGCGCTGTTGTAAGCCTGGAACCAGCTTTTACTGGTGTAGGAAAAAAGCAGGTCGTTTTCCGTACCGAGCATGCGTCGCCAGAGGGGGAACTTGACGCTGATCTGCAGCACCGCCTCCTGTTTCTGCAGGCGACCTTCCCGCTCATCAAGCTCCGGGCGGTTGGGATCGTTCCTCAGGCTGTAGGCTAGGAGATAGTTTGGCAGATGCGGCGTGAGACTGTAGCTGCGATCGAGGCTCTGGCGCTCGGCGGCAATCTGCTGCGTGAATGAGGCCGTGGGTTCCGGCGCCTTCTTGGTGGTGTCTTCGGCGGGATCTTTGCTGGCAATGGGAGCGGTATCCAAGTCCGCGCAGCGGCTGCGGAGTTCGCCGAGGGTCAGCGTCGCCGGCGCACTGGCGACCAGCTCAAGGTAGCAGGCCTGCTGCTCGCTGGTGCCGGTCGCCGCCCGCAGCGGGACCGCGGCGAGAAGGAGTATCCCGAGAAACAAGGGCGCCCACGGGCGCGGCAGTGACAGCATGCAACCTCCGGTGGCTTAAGCCTGGCGGTGCCCGGATGGGTGGGTCCCGCGAAAAGGCATTCTGCCCGAAATCGGGGCGCTATCCGGCGTCGTTTTCGATCGGGTCCCCTGTTGCTGTGCCGGCGGCTGCGCCTTCGTTCATGGTCGCGGCGGCACTTCCCTCGGGGTTGGCGTCTTCCTGGATGGTTTCGGCGTTGGTCCTGCCTTCCCCAAGCAGGGCGCTTTCGGAGACGAAGACCCACTCGCCGTCGGTCTGCTGACAGAGACTGTAGGCGGCCCGATCTTCCCGGCCGCGATGAGTCAGGTTGCGCATGGCGGCCCGGCGACAGGTCTGACCTTCGTGGGTGAAGGTTACGAGGGCGATGATCGAGCCGCGATTGCCGGTCTCGGGGTTGGACCAGTTGACCTGCTCGCCGTCCGGCTTTTCGTTCAGTACCACGCCGGCTGCCTCTTTCAGCAGCGTCCAGTCCGATGCCTGAAAGTCTGTGAGCGCCGCGCCGCGCATCCAGCCCCAGACAGCGTGACTGCTGGCGGCGTTGCCTAGCAGCACCGGTGCCAGAGCCAGGGCCAGCGCCAGGGCCGGGCTAGAGCGAAGAAAGGCTGCAGTCATGACACGGCCTCCAGTGCGCCAGTACGAAAGAGTCTTGAGTCTAGCCCGCGTGCGGCAGGGTCGCTACGGCG
>JBCDDI010000294.1:0-5170 GCA_039180365.1 Pseudomonadota bacterium | reverse complement strand
GTACCCTTGGCCATGGTTACCACGAGTTTGTGGTGGCTAATGGGTTGGAAGCGAATCTGGGCCGCAATTACCGAACCTTCAATGAAGAGCTTCACGCGGCGGGCAAACTCGAGCGGCTTCCGTCGGACATGAGCTACATGATGGTTCGCGGCTTCCAGATCCACGATTTTCTGCACGTACTGACCGGCTACGATGCGTCGCCGCTCGGGGAGTTGTCGCTCGCGGCTTTCTACCTTGCGCAGCTGCGATTCCCCTACCACGCCATGCGCATGGCAGTGACAACGGCCCATATGGCCTACCTCAAGCCCTCCATGACCGTGGCGGCCATGGACGCCATAGTCGATGGCTGGGCCTACGGGCGCCGGGCAAAGAACCTGAACTTTGAGCGCTGGGAAGATGAGCTCGACACACCGGTCAGCGTGCTGCGCGCCAGACTGGGCCTCGAGCAGACCCGCGCCGCCGCCTGAATCAGCTCAGGGTGCCTCGATCCACTCCATGAGCAGATCGACCATGTGCCGCGCCGCGCGTTCCGGCGGCTCCAGAGCCAGTCGATCGATGTTCGTTGGCAGGGCGATGGCGCCGTGCAGTCCGGCCCAGAGGGACTGGGTGATGCGGCGGCTGTTGCCGCGGCGGAAGCCGCCGGCCTTCTGCCCGGCCGCGACCGTGTCCTTGAGTAAGGAAAAGAGCCGGTCCTGTTCCGGGTCCATGGGCTCCGGCTTTTCCTGAGAGCCGGGTCTGATGAAGAGGAATGCGCCGCGGTAAACGGCGTCCTGCTTCAGGGCAAAGCTCACATAAGCTTCCAGCAGGCGCCGGAGACGCTTACGCGGATCCGGCGTCGCCTCCGCGATAGTACCCAGCTCGACGAGGAAGTGGCCCAGGGGCTCTTTCCAGAGGGACTGCATGAGATCAGTCAGGTTTTCGAAGTAGGAATAGATGGTGCCTACGGAAACCCCGGCGGTCTCGGCAATGGCGCGGGCAGAAATGTCTGCGAGCCCGTTCTGCGCATAAAGCTCGGCGGCGGCGCGGCGGATCTTCCGGCGGGTTTCCCGGCGCTGTTCTTCGGTGAGGGCGGGTCTTGGCATGGTGCTGACTGTCTGGCGAGGCCGCATCCTTTCATGACCGGCAGACACAGTCCAATGCGCCTGCCCGGCGGTTGCTGCGGCCGGCGGCTGACAGGGCGTCGAAACAGCGGAACCTTCCTTGCTGGCCTTGCTGGCCTTGCTGGCCTTGCTGGCCTTGCTGGCCTTGCTGGACCCGGGACCTAATAGCGGGCACAGTGAGGGCAGAGGGAATTATTGAGGGAGTCTGACCATGACCGAAGCGGTCGATACCATTGCCATGAACCACCCGGATCCGCTGGATCCATCAAACAGTGCGCTTTACCCAACGGGCGACCACTGGGCAGTATTTGAGGAGCTCAGGGCGAAGGACCCCGTGCACTACACGGAGGACAGCCCCTTCGGCCCCTACTGGAGTGTCACCCGCTTCGACGACGTGAAGCACGTCGACACCAGCCACCAGATTTTTTCTTCAGAACCGGTCATTGTGATCGGCGATCCACCGCCGGAAGAGATCCTGCCGCAGTTCATTGCCATGGATCAGCCGCGCCACGACGAGCAACGCAAAGGGGTCACCGGTGCGGTTTCGCCGCGGCAGCTGGCGACGCTGGAGCCGCTCATCCGCGAGCGGGTCTGCGGCATTCTCGACAGCCTGCCCGTCGGCGAGCGCTTTGACTGGGTGGATACGGTGTCCATCGAGCTCACCACGCAGATGCTGGCGACGCTCTTTGAGTTTCCTTTCGAAGAACGGCGCAAGCTTACGCACTGGTCCGACGCCGCAACGTCATCCCCGGCGCTGACCGGTGCCACGAACCTGACCGACGAGGAGCGCATGGCGATCCTCATGGAGTGCCTCGAGTACTTCAATCAGCTCTGGGCAGATCGGGAAGGGCAGGATGGGCACGACTTTGTCAGCCTCATGGCGAACAGCGAAGCCTTCAAGGACATGGAGCCCCTCGAGTACCTCGGTAATCTCATCCTGCTGATTGTTGGCGGTAACGACACCACCCGGAACTCCATCTCCGGCGGAGTCTATGCGTTAAACAAGTTTCCAGAGCAGTTCGATAAGCTCCGGGCGGATCAGTCTCTGATTCCGAACATGGTCTCGGAAATCATCCGCTGGCAGACGCCGCTCGCGCACATGCGCCGCATTGCAAAAGAAGACTCCGTGCTCGGCGGCAAAACCATTAAAGCCGGCGACAAGGTGGTGATGTGGTACATCTCGGGGAACCGGGATGAAGGCATTTTCGAAGACCCGGATAAGCTCATCATCGACCGGCCCAATGCCCGGCAGCACATTTCCTTCGGCTATGGCATTCACCGCTGCATGGGGAACCGCCTCGGAGAGATGCAGCTGAAGATCCTCTGGGAGGAGATCCTGAATCGCTTCGCCCACGTTGAGGTGTTGGATGAGCCGGAGCGCGTTACCTCCAACTTCGTGATGGGCTACACGCACATGCCCGTGATGCTCCACCCGAAATAACGCGGGCGCGCTCGCAGACGCTACTCTTTAACCATCTGCGAAATGAATTCCTCGTGGGCCCGGAGCCGCTCCGGGTCCGGCTCGCCGAAGGACTCGAGAAGGTTCTGCAGGCGCAGCTCCGTCGCCCCCTTGAGCTCCGGATGGGGCAGCAGATACAGCGTATTCGCCTTGATACCGTCCACCACCAGCTGCGCAACCTCTTCCGCGGGAATCGCTGCGTTCATGGCGTTCTCCATGAGCGCCTTGTGAGCCGCCGCCGCTTCAACGGCCGCGCTGTCTTCCGTTGCCAGCGACTCGGGTCGATTCCGGTCCGCATCAACAATCTTTGTCTGCACCATGCCCGGGCAGAGCACGGAGACGCCGATGTTGCTGTCGGCCAGTTCCTCGCGCAGGGCCTCTGACATGCCGACCACGGCAAACTTGCTTGTGTTGTAGATGCCGAGGCCTGGCGAAGTGGCAAGACCGGCAATAGAAGCCGTGTTGACGATGTGGCCGCCTTCACCGTGCGCTTTGATCCGACCGGCCCAGTTCTTAACGCCGTTGATCACGCCACCGACGTTGACCCCCATGACCCAGTCCCAGTCTTCATAGGCCGCGGTTTCCATGGCGCCACCGTGATAAACACCGGCGTTGTTGCAGACGACGTGTACAGAACCCAGCTCGGACTCCACCTGCTCGGCAATCGCCGCATAGCGATCCCGGTCCGTAACGTCCAGCTGATAGGCGCGCACTTCCGCGTTGCTGCCCCGCAGTTTTTCCACGGCGTCAGCGAGGGCCGCTTCGTCCACATCGGCGATTGCGACCTTCATCCCTTCCGCAAGAAAAGCCTGAGCTATCGCGAAGCCGATGCCGCTGGCTCCGCCGGTGATAAATGCGGTTTTGCCTTCCAACTGATCCATGATTCTTAAGCTCCTCCCCGAAACTGATGACTGCGCCGTTGGCGACGCGGACCGGAAGTCTAGCATTCCACCCGGCGGCATAGCGCTGCCGGATGCCCTGGCGATCAGCTCGCGAGCTGATCGAGTTTTGCCAGCACGCCGGAAACCCCCTCACCGGGGAGGATTTCCCCGGCGGCTGCCTGCGCGTAGTGGTCACAATGGGCCGGTGCCGCACTGAACCCGGCCCACTGCAGCATGGAGACGTCGTTGACGCTGTCGCCGATCGCCAGCACCTCATCGGAGCTGATGTGCAGCTCTTGCGCGAGCATTGCCAGCGCGTTGCCCTTACTCGCATCCGCGCAGTGCACGGCGGTCACGGACGGGAAGTCGAGCAGCGAGAGGCGCTCGCCGTAGCGGTCGGCAATTTCATCGTGCACGGCTTTCGCATCGTCCATGGAGCTGATGATGTCGATGCCCGTGGGTGCCACTTCGGAAGTTTCCGGCGTGCGGTGGATCTCCATAGTGATCCTGGAGACGTCGGCGAAAAACTGGGCTTGCTCACAGTGTTCAGTTACGAGGTAGCGCGACGAGTCGAACCAGGCGAGGGGCCATTGATGCTGCCGGGCGTAGTCGAGGAGCTCGAGGGCGATGCCGCGATCGATGGCGTAGCCGTGGCGCAGGCTGCCATCGGCGTTGTGCACGGAGGCCCCCTGCTGACAGATCAGTGGTTGGTCAATATCCAGGTGTTCGGCGACGGCTTGAGTGCCGGGGTACATGCGGCCGGAAGCCAGCACGACGATGATGCCCTTCTCCCGCAAGGCGCTGACCGCGGCGCTCATGGCCGCATCGGGCAGCGCCGTCACCGGCACGCCGGGATCTAGCAGCGTGCCGTCAATGTCCAGAGCCACCAGTCGGATCACTACCGGCGGCTCGCGTTAAAGCCTGAGTAGCCGATTCTGATCAGACCGGTTCCGCCAGAAACACCGGGATCTTCCGCGTGGTTTTGGCCTGATAGTCGTTGTAGGGCGGATAAGCCTCGGCGCTGGCATCCCAGAGCGTTTGCCGCTCTGCGTCGTCTTCAACTTCCCGAACCCGCATCTTCGTGACCTCAGTTTTGTCGCGAATCTCTACGTCGGGGTTGGCGCGCAGGTTGTAAACCCAGGACGGGTTCTTCGGCTGACCGCCCATGGAGCCGATCAGAACGTAGTTGTCGTCCACCTTTACCCGCATGAGCGGAATCTTGCGGATGCCACCGGATTTTTTGCCCATGTGGGTGACGATGATGCACGGCATGCCCGTATCCAGCAGCGTGGTGCCTTTGGTGCCGCCACTGCCTTCGTACTCTTCGACCTGCTTGCGGACCCAGTCCAGGGTTGGGGGAATGTATTCGGCCATGTGTCTCTCCCGGTGCGCCGGCTCTGGCGCCAGCTGATTCTCAAGGCCGCCTAGAGTGGCACAAGTCATGGTCTGGAGATACTTCCTCAGCACTCACCTCGTTGATCGCCAGCTGTTTCAGGGTGAGCCCTGCGAGCGCTTCGTCCCGGGCCGAGCGGGTGGCCTCTTCTATGGACTCAATCTGCACCTCGCTCACCTCCGGCGGAGCGAAGGTGTTGTCCGGCTGATAGCCCTCCAGCCGATGCAGCACCTCGGCGATAGTGGTGGTATCAAAGGGGAGGGCTGGTATGAACCGTTTCTTCGGCGTCTCGGTTTCGGTCAGTATTTTGAGGGCCACCAGCCGTGTAAGGCAGCGT
>JBCDDI010000293.1:0-5190 GCA_039180365.1 Pseudomonadota bacterium | reverse complement strand
CGGACGTTGACCTGGCGTATTATCCCGCATGCCAGAGCCGCTCAGATCCGCGTTAAGATCCTGGCCCCAGAGCAGGAATTCGATTACGTGGTAACCGCTGGCCACATTCCGCTCGTCACCGCCACGCTCGTTGTTGTCACGAATCACGGTGCCGTCGATGGTCGGGAAGTTCACTGTGTCTGCAATGAGCGTGGCGGTGACGAGCGGAATGTGGCCAGCGGTTACCACGTAATCGAATTCCTGCTCTGGGGCCAGGATCTTAACGCGGATCTGAGCGGCTCTGGCATGCGGGATAATACGCCAGGTCAACGTCCGGTGACGGATTACGCCATTGGTGGCGGTTGCACAAGCGGCCCGAACCCTGCCACGGGTCCGGAAATCTGCGAACGGCGTGGCGACTATCTGCTAGCGGCCGTTGATCTTCTCATTGAGGATCTTTCGGCAGTAACGGACGCGTGGAATCCGAATGGTACAACCAATCATTACTCGAACTTCGTGGCAGGTGGCGACACGTCGCTCGCCGTCATCCTCGAGGGTATGGGCCGTCTCGGTTTCGGTGAACTCGCCGGGGAGCGTATGAACATTGCGCTTCTGACCAACAGCCAGGAGGACGAGCATTCCTGCTTCTCTGATAACACCCACCGTGACATCCTCCTGAACGCTAAAGGTATCCTCAATTCCTTCACGGGCGAGTACACGCGCACGGATGGCTCCGTGCTTTCCGGGGCGGGCTTTGATGATCTGCTGGCATCGGAAGGTCTGCCGGAGCTGGCGAACGACATGCGCGCGGCCCTTGAAGACACAATGCTGAAAGTCGGAGTGATCGACCAGGTTGCCAAAGCGGGCGAGCCCTTTGACGTGCAGATTCAAAAAGGTATTACGGAGCCGAACGTATCCGGAGCCATCCAGGCGCTGTCTGTGCAAACGGATATTCTGGAAACGGTGATAACCGGCCTTGCGTTGACGACAGGTGACCTGCGTCAAGACACGGAAGAGGACATTTAGACCTCGTCCGGTTAACGGCTGAGGTCGTTGCCCTCTTTTCCGAAGAGGCGCTTCGCTTTGCGTTCACGGTTTTTAGTACTAGTTGCCGTGGCTCTGGTCAGTGCCGCCTGCGGCGGTGGCGGCGGCGGGTCCGATAACCCACCCCCGCCGGTGGCAGGACCGGCGGATCCAGACCCGCCTGTGCCGGATCCGGATCCGCCTTCCGTCGTGCCGCCGGTGCTCGCCTCGGAGCGGTTCTCGGGCGGAGACGCGTCCACGTCGGTATCCAATGAGCGTGCCTTCGGTCAGCGACCGGAGGCCATTGAGCAGGACTTCGAGCTCGACGGCACATTCACCGCCGGGAATGCGATCTTCCGCAATGACCATGAAGGTGAAGGGCCACTCCTGAACGCCCGGACCTGCCAGGGTTGCCACACCCGGGACGGTCGAGGCCGCGTGCCGGTGGACACCAATACGCCCATGGACTCCATGTCGATCAGCATTGGGCTTGGTACGGACGCCGACGATGAGACCATCGAAGACCCGAACTATGGCTCGCTGCTCCAGGTCTTCGGTCTTGCGTCCTTTTCCGGTGGTGGCGATGTGACTCCAGGCCTGTCGCGATTCGGCGGAGGTGCTGGCGAGGCCATTGGCGAAGGCTTTCCCTTTGTGGAATACGAAGCGGTAGCGGGCGCTTTCGCTGACGGGCAACCCTACGAGCTGCGCAAACCGATCTATAAGGTGCGTGATCTCAGCTACGGCGACTTTGCCGCTGGAATTCAATTCTCGCCGCGCGTTGCCCCACAGGTGTTTGGTCTCGGCCTGCTGGAAGCCGTGCCCGAAGCCGACATCCGGGCCTGGGCCGATCCCTCGGACAGCGACGGCGACGGCATTAGCGGGCGGGCGGCGGAAGCCTTTGATCAGGCGACAGGCACGACGCGCCTCGGCCGAATTGGCGTGAAGGCTGCCGTACCTTCTCTGCTGCTTCAGAACACGGGCGCTTATCGAGCGGATATGGGGGTGACAAACTCTCTGGCCCCAGAAGAAGACTGCGCGCCGCTCCAGACGAGCTGCATTCAGGCCGCGCTTCTCGAACCGGATAACAACCCCGGCGGCGTGGACATCTCCGACCTGGAGCTCGCCCTGGTCGAGTTCTACGTGCGGCTCCTTGCGGTGCCGGAACGCCGAGGTTTCGATGAAGGTACCGACACCTGGGACGAAGAGGTCCTCGCGGGTCGGACACTGTTCTTTGAGGGCGGTTGCGGCAGCTGTCATCGCCAGACGCTCACCACCGGAACGGCAGCCGGTAGCGTCCTCGGCGAGGTCCGCATCAACGCACTTTTCCCCGATGCGCCACCGATCGAGGTGCTGTCGGATCAGGTGATCTACCCCTACACGGATCTTCTGCTGCACGATATGGGCGGCAGCTGCGACCCGATCGTACCAGAGCGGGCGGACGGCTCCGCTTGCCCCTCAGGAGAAAACTGTGTGTGGGTGCAGCGCTGCACCGGCCTCGCCGACGGTCGTCCAGAGGGTACGGCGACTGGGGTCGAATGGCGCACAGCACCCCTCTGGGGCCTTGGTCTTGTACAGACGGTCAACCCCGGTGCCACTTTCCTCCACGACGGCCGGGCCCGCACGATCAGCGAAGCCATACTCTGGCATGGCGGTGAGGCTGAAACGGCGAAAGAAGCTTATCGATCGATGACTGCGCCGGAGCGAGCGTCATTGCTGAGCTTCCTGGAGTCGCTCTGAGGTGAAGACGCCGTTGGCCATCGTCTGTTTTACGGCTGGTCTGTTGGCCGCCGCCGTTGTTTTTCTGGCTTCTCGGAGTCCGTCGGCTGCAGGCAAGCATGCGCAGCCGCTGAGCGCGCCGCAGGTTACTGCTGACGCGGAGTTGCAGGAAACGCTACCGGTGCCCGGTGCCAGTTGGACCCGGAGAGTACAACCGAGCGGTTCGCTCATTGCACCGGCCCAGCACTTGGATGCCGATGGGCGACTGAAATTTGTTTCTGGCCTGTCGTTTTTCAAAGCACCCTGGATCGAAGCCCCGGCGTCGACGACAGCCCGTGATGGTCTCGGGCCGCTATTTAACGCCCATGCCTGCATCTCCTGCCACAAGAACGGTAGTCGCAGCGCCTCACCGTTAGATGATCCGAAATCCCCTGCCGCCATCGTTCGGGTCCGGGTGCCTGCTGCCGAAGGCGGCTGGCAACCGCACCCGCTATACGGATCGCAGCTTCAGACCCGGTCGAGTTTCATCGACGGTGCCGAGGCGGAAGTGACAGCGAGCTTCAGCGTGGTTTCCATGGCGCTGCCGGACGGCACGGTGAAGACCCTGCGTAAACCCCAGCTGGAGGTGCAGATGAGGCAGGCGGACGCCTGGCAGGAAGGGATGACGCTGTCCTGGCGGACCGCACCGGCGTTGATTGGCATGGGATTGTTGGAAGCTATTCCCACAGAGCGGCTTCTGGCGCTAGCCGACGCGGACGATGCCGACGGAGACGGTATCTCCGGACGCATACACTGGCGTGACACAACAAGCGGTGGCCGGGCGCCTGGTCGTTTCGGCTGGAAGGCGAAGTTCCCTACGGTCGCTGAGCAGACCGGATCGGCCTTCAGTGAAGACATGGGGATTACCAACCCGCACTTCCCGACAAGCACCTGCACGGAGCGGCAGACCCGTTGTCTCAGCCAATCGAGTGGTAACGATCCCGTAGAAGGCCTTGAGATCACCAGCGATCTCTTCGACTACGTGGTCTTTATGGTGCGACACATCCCACCACCTGCCGCCGGCAAATTGACACCCACGGTCGCCAGGGGTCGGACGCTTTTTGAGGACGTCGGCTGTGCCGGTTGTCACACGCCAAGCCACGAGACTGAGGCCGGCACGATCTGGCCGTACACGGATCTCCTTCTCCATGACCTTGGCGCCGAGTTGGCGGAGGCGCATTCGGAGGGTGAGGCGGACGGTCGCGAGTGGCGGACACCACCGCTCTGGGGAATCGGTACACAGAAGACTGTCGCCGGGCACACAACTCTGCTCCACGATGGCCGGGCGAGAAACGTTACCGAAGCCGTGCTCTGGCACGGCGGAGAAGCGGCACAAGCTGCGGATAGATTCAAAGAACTGCCGGCGGAGGATCGGGCCGCGGTGGTGAAGTTCGTAAACGCGCTCTAAGCGAGGAAAGCGTCCCAGTCAGGGTTCAGCGCTCAACGGGGCAAAGAAGGCAAACCGACATGAATAGAACTTTCAAACTCGTACTGGTCTCCGTGCTCGCGGTCACGCTCCAAGCCTGTGGTGGTGGTGGCGGCGGCGGTGGTGGCGGAAACAACAGCAATGCCAATCCTCCGCCGGCGAACCCGCCGGCCAGCACGGATCCCCTGGGACCTGTTGGTACGACTGCGGAAGAGCAGGTGAGGCTCATCGAGGCCGTCGGCGAAGAGGTGCTCGCCGTTTTATACATCGATTTCGATACGGCCGCTGAGGCCCTGCAGTCAGCGGCTGCCAGCTACTGTGCGGATCCGGCCAGCGGTGACTTTGCTGCGCTTCAGAGCAGCTGGCGCCAGGCTATGAACGCCTGGCAGCAGGCCCAGTTTTTGCGCGTCGGGCCCGTGGACGAGGAAGCCCGCCTCGAGCGTATTCAGTTCTTCCCGGATCGGAGTCGGGTTGTGGGCCCTACCGTCGACGATCTTCTCGCCGCCAACACTCCGATCACGGAAGCTTCCATTGCCATCGCGCCCGTGCAGGCCCAAGGGCTGCCTGCTCTCGAGTATCTGCTGTTTGTGATTGGCGGCCTCGATGATGTAACGGACGGACCACGGCGCTGCG
Organism: Pseudomonadota bacterium; assembly: GCA_039180365.1. Taxonomy (GTDB): domain Bacteria; phylum Pseudomonadota; class Gammaproteobacteria; order Pseudomonadales; family Azotimanducaceae; genus SZUA-309. Next base: position 374 of record JBCDDI010000293.1, on the reverse strand, counting down.
ATCTCGCCACCGCCATTGCCGATAACCTTGCCACCATGGCAGGTGATCTGGCGGAGGCCTGGGGACCGGGCGGCACTTTCATTGTGGAATTCACAACAGGAACCGGCGATTCCTTCGATGACGTGGAGGATGTGCTGATCGCCATTCTTGAGACCATTGCCGTGCAGGCTGAGCAGATCGGTGATCGGAAGCTCCAGGACGCCTTCCTGGCTGGCGACGTTGAACAGCTTGAGTCCTTCCGCAGCGAAAACTCTAACTCCAATGTGGATAACAACATCGAAGCGCTCCAGAAGCTCTTCGACGACGATGATGACGACACCTATCGGGTACGCGACTATCTCGAACGCGCGCACATGGCCGAGCCGATCACGGCG
>JBCDDI010000292.1:0-5203 GCA_039180365.1 Pseudomonadota bacterium | reverse complement strand
GGCAGCGGCCCCTGACATTGTCATCGTTGGCCGTATCCGCGGCCCTTACGGCATCCAGGGCTGGGTCCATGTCCAGGCCTTCACAGAGCCGAAAGAGAACCTGAGAACCTATCGACCCTGGCTGCTTGCTGCGCCGGGGCCGGGGTCTGAAGCACCGGAAAGTCCTGACTGGCGTTCCGTTGCGGTCGCGAAGATTCGGCCGCATAAGCAGGATTTTATCGCTCGCCTCGACGGGGTTGTGGAACGAAACGGTGCCGAGGCACTGAAAGGCAGCTGGATCGGGGTGAATGCCGAGTTGCTGCCGCCGCCTGCTGAGGAGGAGTATTACTGGCGCGATCTCATCGGGGCGACCGTTGCGAACGTGCAGGGTGAGGTCCTTGGACAGGTCCGCGACCTCCTTGAAACCGGCGCCCACGACGTGCTGGTCATAGAGCCTGAGGGCCAGGGTAGGGAAGCGCTGCTGATCCCGTTCCACGATCAGTACCTTAAGGCCGTGGACCTGGCGAGCCGTCGCATTTCTGTTGCCTGGGACTTCCAGGACGATGGTGATGACTGAGTCAGCGCATCCCGCACCGCGCCCGTACTGGTTCGGGCTGATCAGCATCATGCCGGCGCTGATCGAGCAGATCAGCGAATATGGCGTTTTTGGCCGGGCCCTGAAGCAGGGTGGTCTGGATCTTGAGGTGTTCGATCCGCGGCGTCACACCGTGGACCGGCATCAGACCGTTGACGACCGGCCCTACGGCGGCGGTCCGGGTATGGTCATGTTGACCGAACCGCTGCTCGCCGCAATCGGTGAGGCGAGAGCGGCAGCGGCAGGGCGAGGAGTCGACGCCCCCGTCGTGTACCTCACACCCACGGGTGAGAGGCTTGATCAGGATCTGGTCAAGGAGTTTGCGCAGTGCCCGGGGCTGATCCTGCTGAGCGGCCGCTATGAAGGCATTGACGAACGGGTGTTGGTGACGGCCGTCGATCGGGAGCTCTCAGTGGGCGACTATGTGTTGAGTGGCGGTGAGTTGCCGGCTCTCACCCTGATGGACGCGGTGGCGCGCCTGTTGCCTGGAACGCTAGGCAACGCGGCGTCTGCGGAAGAGGAATCGCACCTTGATGGATTGCTCGATTACCCTCACTATACGCGCCCTGAAAATGCCGCCGGTCGGCATGTGCCGCAGGTACTTCTGTCCGGGGACCACGCGGCCATCAACCGCTGGCGACTGAAACAGGCCTTAAAAGAAACCTGGCTCAAGCGCCCGGACCTCCTCGCAGGTCGGGAGCTTGGCAAAGAAGAACGAGAGCTGCTCCGCGAACTGTTTGCGGAAGGGCTCGGGGCTTAACGCACTGAACTGCAACGAGAAGCTGCAGGCAGGGCGAGCCGGAAACATTGATAAAAAGTAGCAAGCAGCGAAACAACGAGTAGGAATCGAAGCCGTGCGCAGGGACAAGATCATTGAGGCGTTGGAAAACGAACAGCAGAAAGCTGAAATCCCCCAGTTCGGCCCGGGTGACACGGTCGTGGTGCAGGTGAAAGTCCGCGAGGGTAACCGGGAGCGCCTGCAGGCTTTCGAAGGCGTAGTGATCGGCCGCCGTAACCGAGGCCTGAACTCTGCTTTTACCGTCCGGAAGATCTCCCACGGCGTAGGCGTCGAGCGTACCTTCCAGGCGCACAGCCCGCTGATCGCAGGCATTGAGGTCAAACGTCGTGGCGACGTGCGCAAAGCGAAGCTTTACTACCTCCGGGAGCGCTCCGGTCGCGCCGCACGGATCAAAGAAAAGGTCTAGGCACCTTGATGCCCTTAAAAAACCGGCCTCTGGCCGGTTTTTTCGTTCAGGGCCCGCAAAACCGCTGGTTTTAGCATCGGGAAAGAAACGGAAGCCTGAAGTACCAGGGGGGCGGAAAAGAGGAAACCAGCTTACTAGGCCTGTTGGGACCAAGGAGGGAGAGAGAGTCACCTAGTAAGCTGGTCCAAGTTCAGATACCCGGCAGAGAGACGAAACCGCGTATCATCGCCGTCGATGCGGATGAAAGTGCCAGGGGGACAACTGGTGCTCGATGACTCGAGCGTACTTTCTGCCTCGATCGGCATCAGGGTTATTGCAGGGGGCGTGCCAACTCCCTGAATGGGTGAAAAAACTCAATAAAGTCAGATAGATAAAGGGCTTTTAGAGGCTTGATTACATCTGTTTTACATTCGCCCGGGAGCGGCACTTTGTGTCACGCAGGGCGTCGAAGAGCGCCCGATCCGGTCACTCTGTCCCCTGGGCCTAGCTCGAGCGGCACCTGATGGCGAAAAACCATCGCAAATCGACCGGTTCAGAGACCTCGGCGGCGGACGCCGAGGCGCTAGACGCCGCTGCCGAGACAGCAGCCAGGGACCCGGCGATCCCCGCCTACCTTGATGCCCTCTGGTTGGAACGGGGGCTGTCAGACAACACGCTCGCCGCCTATCGGCGGGACCTCGAGGCCCTCGCGCGGCAGCTCCATTCCCTCGGTAAGCCATTGCTCGAAGCCAGCGAGGCGGATCTGCAGGCTGCCGTCGCAATCCGCTTCGAGCAGGGCTACAAAGCCCGATCCTCGGCGCGCTGGCTGTCTTGCGTAAAAGGTTTTTACCGACACCTGACCAGGAATGGCGTCTTGAGCATCGATCCTGCCGCCCACCTGGAAGCACCCAAACAGGGCCGGGCGCTCCCCGGTACGCTCTCGGAAGGGGAGGTTGAGCGGCTGCTCAGAGCCCCGGACACCGCTACGCCGCTTGGGCTCCGGGATCGGGCCATGCTGGAGGTGCTTTATGCCTCGGGTTTGCGCATTTCTGAGCTGGTGGGCCTGACAACGTCCTCCGTTAACCTGCAACAGGGTGTGGTTCGGGTCTTTGGCAAAGGCGGCAAGGAGCGGCTGGTACCGCTCGGCCAGGAAGCAAGCCGCTGGCTGGTCCGCTATGTGGCGGAGGGTCGCGGGGCCATCCTCGGCGAACGGCCGGCCGACGTGCTCTTCCCGAGTAATCGCGCCAGAGCCATGACGCGACAGACGTTCTGGCACGCCCTTAAGCGCTATGCCGCCCTTGCCGGTATCGAGCGGAGCATCTCTCCACACACGGTCCGGCATGCATTCGCAACTCACTTGCTCAATCATGGGGCTGACCTTCGGGCCGTGCAGATGATGTTGGGCCATGCAGACTTGTCCACCACCCAGATCTATACTCACGTCGCCCAGGCCCGGCTCAAGGCCGTGCACGGCACGCATCACCCACGGGGTTGAGGGTGCCGTTGCGCGAGATCTGCTACCCGGTTCATGAACGAGTCAGGCCTGCTGTGGTCGAATGCCGCGACCAATGACCAAACTATCCTCAAGGAAGCCGCGCCATGCTCTCCCAGTTTCTCCGTCATCTGCCCCTGCATCGCTCACAGAGGAGCGGCCTTATCCGGGGTCGTCATTTGCTTGCGCTGCTGCTTTGCCTGCCCCTCGCTGCCAGCGCGGCCGATCTGCCGGAGGATGCCGGTTCCCAGGGTGCGCAGGCGCTGGTGGACCGTCTCAAGGCGCTGCGTCCAGATATTCCCATCGAAGGGGTGTCACCTTCGCCGCTGCCCGGCATCTATCAGTTGGACCTGCCAGGCGGCACGGTGTTTTACGGCACGGCAGATGGTCGCTATCTCTTTGCCGGTGACCTCTATGAGCTCGGTGAGGATGATCTGATCAACCTCGCGGAGGTCGGGCGGATCGAGAAGCGACAGGCGATCATGGCGGATGTGGCCACGGAAGATATGGTGGTCTTTGCCGCGAACGGCACCCGGAAAGCCGCCATTAATGTGTTTACGGACGTGGACTGCGGCTACTGCCGGAAGCTGCACCAGGAAGTGCCCGAGCTCAACCGAATGGGCATCGAAGTACGCTACCTGGCCTATCCGCGAGCAGGCATCGGTTCACCGGCTTACAACAAGATCGTCTCCGCCTGGTGTGCGGACGACCCGAACACGGCCATCACCGCCCTGAAGGCCGGTGAGGAGATCCCGGATGCCACCTGTGAGAATCCCGTGGCCTCTCAATATGAGCTGGGTCGGGAAGTGGGCGTTTCCGGCACTCCGGCCATTGTGCTGGAAGACGGCCGGATGCTGCCGGGCTATCTTCCTGCCGACGCGCTCGCTGAAGCTATAGGCATCTAGTCCCCCGCCTCATAAACTTGCGCCTCCCTGACTGAACGGAGGCGCTCTTGCCCTCGATCACCGAAGAAAGCGGCTCCGCCGGAGCCGCCATCGACACCACGCCGCTGCGTATCGGCATCTGTGGCCTTGGCACCGTTGCCCAGGGCCTGCTCGAGGTGCTGCGGAACAATGGGCCCGTCATCGAAGAGCGAGCCGGTCGCCCGATCGAAGTGGTGCGCATCGCCAGCCGAACGGCGAAGCCGGAGGTTGATCTACTCGGGGCCAGCTTCTCGACAGATCTTACGAGCGTTACGGACGATGAGAGCCTCGATGTGGTGGTGGAACTCATTGGCGGGGAAGGGGTTGCACTGGATCTGGTGCGAAACGAACTCGCCCGGGGTCGGGCCGTGGTAACGGCCAACAAGGCGATCCTTGCTGCCCACGGTGACGAGCTGTCGTCGCTGGTCACGCAGCACGGCGGCACCCTTGCTTTTGAAGCAGCGGTGGCGGGCGGCATTCCCATCATCGGCGCGATGACGCGCGCCCTGGCCGGTAACGACATCGAAGCCATCGCCGGCATCATCAACGGCACCTCCAACTTTATTCTCACCGCCATGGCCGAAACTGGCGCGACCTTCACCGATGCGCTGGCGGAGGCACAGGCCCTCGGCTACGCCGAGGCGGACCCGACCTTTGATGTCGAGGGGATCGACGCGGCGCACAAGCTTACGGTGCTCGGCGCGCTTGCCTTCGGAATCGGCTATCGCTTCGACGATGTCTACACAGAAGGCATCGCGGAACTCACCGTGGAAGACATCGGCTACGCCCGGGAGCTGGGCTACGAGATCAAACACCTCGGGATTGCCCAACGCACAACAGAGGGTGTGCAGCTGCGCGTGCATCCAACGCTGGTCCCGGAGAAAGCGCTTCTGGCGAAGGTGGAAGGGGTCATGAATGCCGTCCTCGTGAACGGCGACGCTGCCGGTGAGACGCTCTACTATGGCGCCGGTGCCGGCGCTCTGCCCACAGCGTCATCGGTGCTCGGTGATCTCATCGATATTGCCCGCGG
>JBCDDI010000291.1:0-5220 GCA_039180365.1 Pseudomonadota bacterium | reverse complement strand
GCCTGTACCAGCCCATGCAGCAGCACGGTGGAATCAAGGCCGCCACTGAAGCCCACGACCACTGTGCCCGAGCACCTGTCGAGAAAGGCCTCGCAGGCGCTCTGCACCGGGTCCATTCAGCCGGCCTCGGCCGCCGGGTAGTTGAGGGATACGTGCTCCTCGCCAAACTCCCGGCGCAGCAGCTTGAGCAGATCGTCGCTTGGATTAACGCGCCAGTCAGGCCCAAGCAGTACCTTGCCGCGGGCCGTCAGGCCATCGTCGCGCGCTGTCTGGCAGACCACGGCAACCGGGCACCCGGCGGTGTCGTGGCGATGCGGTTCCAGGCTCAGCCGGAGCCGATCAACCACGTCCGTGGTAACGCTGTGGCAGCCGAGATCGATGGTGACCCCCCGGGAAAAACGCCGACGCGCCTCCTCGATGGTCAGCACCGTTTCCACTTCCATCTTCAGAGAGCCCGTGTAGTCGTCTTCCTGCACCTCACCTTCCAGAATGAGCACCGCATCTTTGGTGATCTTCTGCTGCGCGGCCTCGTACTTGTCCGGATACAGCACGGCTTCAAGGCGGCCACTGCGATCATCCATGGTCAGGAAGGCAATGGAGCCGCCGCGGCGGCTCTTCATGTTCCGATGACCCACAACAAGACCGGCGACGTACTGCTTACGCCGCTCGGCCTTCAGGCGGGCCAGGCGAGCGCTGCAGAACTGCTGTATCTCACCGAGATAGGCTTCGATGGGATGACCGGTGAGATAGAGACCGAGCGACTCCTTTTCGAACTCAAGACGCTCCCGTTCTTCGAGGGGCAGGACCGCCCGCGGTCGGCTGCTGGCTTCCTCCGCCACGCCGCCGAAGAGATCAGTCATGCCCGCCGCCGCATTCTGAGCAAGCTGCTCGGCCCCCTGCATGGCGTCCGGGAGTTCGGCTAAAAGCCGGGCCCGGACCAGATCGATCGGCTCCTCCGGGTCTCCAAATTCATCCATGGCCCCGGAGCGAATCAGCGCTTCGAGGACACGCTTGTTCGCTTTACGTCCATCCACCCGCTGACAGAAGTCCACGAGCGATTCGAAGGGGCCGTCCGCCTTGCGGCTTTCAACCATGGCGGCCACCGGTCCCTCACCAACCCCTCGCACCGCACCGAGGCCATAGAGGACGCCACCTTCCCGGGCGGTGAAGCGGAACTCACTGGCGTTCACACTCGGTGGCCGAAGCTTGACGCCCATGTGGCGCACTTCATCCACGAGCGTCACCACCTTATCGGTGTTCTGCATATCCGCAGAGAGCGTTGCGGCCATGAACTCGGCCGGGTAATGGCACTTCAACCAGGCGGTCTGGAAGGAGACGATGGCGTAGGTGGCTGAGTGGGATTTGTTGAAGGCGTAGCCGGAGAACTTCTCCATGTCATCGAAGATGTCGTCGATGATCTTCTGCTCGACCTGGCGCTCCTGCGAACCCTGCACGAACTGCTCGCGGACCTTGGCCATTTCCTCGGGCTTTTTCTTGCCCATGGCACGGCGCAGGAGATCCGCCCCGCCAAGACTGAACCCCGCCATGTCCTGGGCGATCTGCATCACCTGCTCCTGATAGAGCATGACGCCGTAGGTGCCCTGAAGCGCGGCCGCCGTGCTCGGATGCGGGATGTCGACCGCCGCACGGCCGTGTTTCCGGTCGATGTAGTCATCAACGGCCCCGGACTGCAGGGGTCCCGGTCGGAACAGGGCAACAAGCGCGATGATGTCGTCAATGCTGTCGGGCTTCAGACGCTTGATCAGGTCCTTCATGCCGCGCGATTCAAGCTGGAAAATGGCGGTAGTTTCAGCCGACTGCAGGAGCTCGAAGGTTTTCGAATCGTCGAGGGGAATCCGGTCGATATCGAGAAGCGCTTCGCCGTTAGCCTCGCGCACAGCGTTAATGGCTTTTACGGCCCAGTCGATGATGGTGAGGGTCTTCAGCCCAAGGAAGTCGAACTTCACCAGGCCCGCGGACTCCACGTCATCCTTATCAAACTGCGAGACGAGGCCGCCGCTCTGATCGTCCGCGTAGAGGGGCACAAAGTCCGTCAGGGCTGACGGCGCGATCACCACACCGCCGGCGTGTCTGCCCACGCCGCGCACGATGCCCTCGAGGACATAGGCCATATCCATGATCTCGCCGACCTCGTCGTTCCCGGCGATAAATTCTCGAAGCTCTGCAGACTCATCCACGGCCTTGTTCAAGGTCATGCCGACTTCGAAGGGGATGAGCTTCGACAGCTTATCCGCAAGCCCATAGGGTTTGCCCTGGACCCGGGCGACGTCCCGAACCACAGCCTTGGCCGCCATAGTGCCGAAGGTGATGATCTGGCTCACGGCCTCCTGACCATAGCGCTCGGAGACGTGGTGGATGACTTTGTCCCGCCCCTCCATACAGAAGTCGATGTCGAAGTCGGGCATGGAGACCCGCTCCGGATTCAGGAACCGTTCAAAGAGCAGGTCGTAACGGAGCGGATCAAGATCCGTGATCTTCAGGGCATAGGCCACAAGGCTCCCGGCCCCGGATCCACGGCCGGGACCCACGGGAATGTCGTTCGCCTTGGCCCAGCCGATGAACTCCATGACGATGAGAAAATAGCCCGGGAAACCCATCTGGTTGATGACCCCGAGTTCGTAGTCGAGGCGCTCTTCGTAGGCCGCAATGGGATGCTCGAGCTCGCCATAACCCTCAAGGTCCTGCAGTCGTGCCTTGAGTCCGTCCCGCGCACACTGCTCGAGGAACTGTTCGAGACTGACGCCCTCCGGTACCGGGTAGTTCGGCAGGAAGTATTCGCCGAGACGGATCTGTACGTTGCACCGACGCGCGATCTCGACGCTGTTGGCAACCGCTTCCGGCAGATCTGCAAACAGCGCCGTCATTTCTTCCGGGGTCTTCAGATACTGCTCGGCGCTGTAGCGACGCTCCCGGCGCGGATCGTCCAGCACCCGACCGTCGGCAATACAGACCCGGGTTTCGTGCGCCTCAAAATCATCCGCGGAGAGAAAACAGACGTCGTTGGTCGCCACCACCGGCAGACCGAGCTCACTGGCAAGGGGAACGGTCAGCGCAATATGGCGCTGCTCATCAGCGCGCTGCGTGCGGGTGAGCTCAAGATAGAAACGATCCGGAAAAACCCTCGCCCACTCCCCGGCGAGCTCCCGCGCGAGCGTCTCATCACCTTTAAGCAGTGCGCGACCAACCTCACCTTCCCGGGCGCCATCAAGGACCAGCAGGCCCTCACCGTGCGCAAAGATGGCGTCCCGGGTCATGAGCCCGTGCCCGCCTTCGCCGGTATAGGCCGTAGAGACCAGCTTCAACAGATTCAGATAGCCGGTCTGATTCATGGCCAGCAGGCCGATGCGGCAGACCTCCGACACGCCCTGGGACTCGAGGCGCCCCGCATAGCGCACGTCGATGCCGACGAGCGGTTTCACGCCTTCGTTTAAGGCAGCACCGTAAAACTTGATGAGTCCGAACAGATTCGCCCGGTCTGTGAGCGCCACCGCGCCCATCGCTGCACCGGCAACAGCAGCGGTGAGCGGCTTAACCTTGATAATACTGTCGGCGAGGGAGAACTCGCTGTGCACCCGCAGGTGCACGAAGGCTGGCGCTACCATGCAAGGGCCCCCGAGGCGGCGAGCGGTCGCGCCTCCTGCTTGCGCAGGGCCTTCTGCACCGGAGCAAAGGAGTGACGGTGAATGGGCGACGGGCCGAGCCGATCCAGGGCCTTGAGATGCGCTGCCGTGCCATAGCCTTTATGCCGGTCAAAGCCATAGCCGGGATAACGGTCGTTGAGATGAATCATCTCCTCATCCCGGGCCACTTTCGCAATGATGGACGCGGCGCTGATCTCACGGATTCGACCGTCGCCTTTGACCAGTGCGACGGCGGGCACCGGCAGGCTCGGCAGCAGATTACCGTCTACGAGCACCACCTCCGGACGGCGCTTAAGCGTCGCTATCGCCCGCTCCATCGCCAGATGGGACGCCCGGAGTATGTTCATCTCGTCGATCTCTGAAACCTCTGCACGGCCGAGGGCAAAAACCAGCGCCGACTCCCGAATCGCCTCGGCAAGGAGGCTCCGTCGGCTGGCTGAGAGCTTCTTCGAGTCATCGAGACCCGCGGGCCCTTCGCCATTGAGAATGACAGCCGCGGCGACCACGGGCCCGGCCAACGGACCGCGGCCCACCTCGTCCACACCTGCAGCAAGCTGGGGGGGTGGCAGATCGTCGAAGAGCAGGAAGTTATCGAGCAACGTTATGCAGCACAGTTATCGGGCGGTCTTGGGTCTTTCCGGTACAAACGTCCAGCTTCCACCGTCTCAGGGGCGCCGAGCCAACCAGCCAAGCACCGCTTCTGCCGCCCGATCATCCGCCCCCTGGCGCAGGGTCTCGTGCAGCCGTTCGAAGTGGAACAAGTATTCGGCGTCCCCGGCGTCTTTGTCCAGCAGTGTGAGCAGATTTTCCGCGAGGGCCGCCGGCGTTGCGTCGTGCTGCAGCAGCTCCGGTACCAGCGGACCGCCATGGAGGATGTTCGGCAGGGCCACATAGGGTGTTCGCAGAAGCCGGCTGACCAGCTGATAGGTCAGCTCACCGAGCCGATAGCTGACAACCATGGGGCGGTGCAGAAGCATGGCCTCCAGGGTGCTGGTGCCGGATTTGACGAGGGCGAGGTTGCAGGCCGTCAGCGCCTGGCGGGCATTACCCGCATAAGCCGTCACAGGCAGTCCCGGGTGCGCGGCCGCGAGACCCGCAACCGCGTCGGCAATCTCCGGGCGCAAGCAGGGCACAACAAAGCTGACCTCTGGCCGCTGCTCATGGATCAGCGCGCAGGCGGCAAAAAAGTCAGCGCCCAGCAGGCGAATTTCGGAGAGCCGGCTGCCGGGCAGTACAGCGAGCACTGGACCCGCTCCGGAGAGTCCCAGGGCCTGCCTCGCCGCTTGTTGGTGAGTGGCATCGCCGCCGTCCGGTGCAATCTCATCAGCCAGCGGATGGCCGACAAACACCGCACGAACGCTGGATTCGGCGTAAAAGGCCGGTTCAAAGGGATAAAGGGTGAGTAGCAGCTCCGTCGAGCGGGCAATCCGTTTCACCCGGCCCCGTCGCCAGGCATAGACGGAGGGGCTGACATAGTGTGCCGTCGGGATGCCGCGCCGTTTCAGCAGCCGCTCAAGGAGCAGGTTGAAGACATTGAAGTCGACGCCGATAAACGCAT
>JBCDDI010000290.1:0-5248 GCA_039180365.1 Pseudomonadota bacterium | reverse complement strand
GTTAGATCGAACAGCACGGCACGCGGTACCTGTGCCTGGCTTGTGGTCAGAACGGGAACTGACGGCGCAAGCTCCCTGAGCCAGCCATGCACCGTCGCGCAGCGTTCCGCATCAATAAGGTCGGCTTTGTTCAGCACAATCAGATCTGCCCCGCGCAGCTGACGCTTCACAGTTTCCGCCACGTATTTGTCTCTAGCTTTAGCGCGCACGGTTTCCGCGTCCGCCAGCACGACGATGCCGTCCAGGCTGAGCCCGCCGTGGTAGCCGTACTGGGCGAGTGATACCACGTCAGCAACGCCGCTCGCTTCTACAACGATTCGGTCGGGAAGCGGATCGCGTTCGAGCAGCTCGGCCAGCGCCTCGTCGAAGCCGGTGCTCATGCCGCAGCAGACGCAACCGTTGGTGAGATTGATCTGATCGCCTGCCTCAGACTCGATCAGCGCGGCGTCGATATTGATGGCGCCGAAGTCGTTGATGATGAGCGCGAGCCGTTCGCCTTCTGGTTCGGCCAGAAGCTGGTTCAGCAGCGTCGTTTTACCTGCGCCGAGGTAGCCGCCGAGGATCGTGAGGGGAATGGTCATGGTTTTGCAACGGAGATCTGAGCGTCACGCCGGGTAGGGCGCGCCGCCAAGCACCGTGCCCCAGACGCCGATGTCGCGGATGGCCATGGGATCGACGGTCAGCGGGCATTCCTCCAGGACCGCAAAGTCGGCTCGTTTGCCAGCTTCCAGCGATCCGATCTCGTGGTCCATGTGCAGCTGATAGGCGGCGGAGATGGTGACTGCCTTTAAGGCCTCAAAAGCGCTGATTCGCTCCGTCTCGCCGAGTACGCGACCTTTCGGTGTCAGCCGGTTCACGGCGCACCACATCGTGTGCAGTTGACCAAGGGGGGTCACGCCGGCGTCCGAGTGAATGGCAAAGGGAACGCCTTCGCGGAGCGCCGATGCACAGGGCTCGAGAGCGTTCGCCCGCTCCGGACCCACAGTTTGCTCGTAGTGCTGGTCCCCCCAGTACCAGAGGTGATTGGCGAAAAAGTTGGCGCAGAGGCCGAGCTTCGCCATCTTTCTGAGTTGGGCCTGGGTGGTGAGCTGCGCATGCTGGATGGTGTGCCGATGGTCGAGCCAGGGCACCTCCTTCAGCACGGCTTCCACGGTTTCGATAGCGAGATCCTGCGTTTTATTGCCGTTGCAGTGCATGTGCACGTTGATGCCGGCGCGATGAATGGGCAGCAACCAGTCCCGGAACTGCTCGGGCACCGTGAGCAGCTGGCCGTGGTCGTCGCCGGTGAGATAGCCGGGTTCGTTCAGCAGCGCCGTCCAGCCCTGGATGGATCCGTCCAGAATGAACTTTACGCCCGGGAACCGGAGCTTGTCCGTTGCTTCCGCCTGCAGGTCCAAAATTGCCTCGGCAGCGGCGTCAAAATCCGTCGCGTTGCCGGGCATGGCGGGAATGTTGTACATGGCGATACGGGCCGGGAAGTCCGCATCGTTAACAATGCGCTGCCACATCTCCTTGCCACCGCGCTTTGCGTTCGGTGCCATGACCAGAGTGCCGCCGAGATCGGTGACCGTGGTGATACCGGCGTTGCGGGCGCAGGCGCCAAAATTCCACAGCGCCGCTTCGTCGACGTTGGAGCGCATGACCGCGCGGTAACCGGTTTTACACAGCGACATGGCCGGTGGTTCGCGAAGCTCACCGTCGAGCTCGCCGCTGGCATCGCGGCCGAGACCTTCCACCTGCAGATCCCGGGTGACGTTGTTCTGGGCCAGCATGGCGCTGTTTGCCGTCGCCAGGTGACCGCTTGCGTGATAAAGCAGAATCGGCCGCGTGGCGGAAACCTGGTCCAGGTGTTTGCGTGTGAGGCGCGGCTCTCCCTCGAAGTAGATCGGATCGAAGCCGCGGGCAACGATGGCTTCCTCAGGATCCGCAAGGGATGCGTCGATGGCTTTGAGTCGACTGATGAGCTCGGGATAGTTCTGCACGCCGGTGGCCGTTGAGCCGTCCGGCATGGGGCGATCGAACCAGCCGAGATAGGGCATGAGCGCCATGGCGCCTTCCATGACGTGGGCGTGGGCTTCCACAAAGCCCGGCGTGAGCACATGCCTCGCGAAGCGCTCATCGAGTTCGTAGTCGCCCCACACGGCAACTTCCTCGAGGCTGCCGACCCCGAGGATCGTGCCGTCGCGAACGGCGATGTGCGTGCCCTCCGGATTACTCGGATTCATGGTGATGATCTTGCGGGCGGAATAGATAGTGATGCTCATGGGCGGGCGTTGTATTCATCAGCGCGGCTAACTACCGTATCGGAACAGATTGGAGGGGAGTTGTCATGACCATTGAAACGCTCGGCGATATCGCCCGGGTTCACGCCGCCGCGCAGGCGGACAAAACAGCCTTAACTTTTGTGGAAGCGGCTGTTGGCGACGACCATCGCAGCTGGACCTTTGCAGAGCTGGACCGCGAATCGAACAGGATCGCCAACGCCCTCCTTGCGGAGGGCGTTGAGCCGGGTCAGCGCATCGCTTATCTCGATAAGAACGCACCCGAGTACTTTCTCTATCTCCTGGGCGGCGCCAAGGTTAATGCGGTGTCCGTCGCCGTGAACTGGCGCCTGGCTGTTCCGGAGATGGAATACATCCTCAACAACTCTGAAGCCCGGGTGCTGCTGGTCGGGGAGGAGTATCTGCCCGCCCTGGCGGAGATGCGGCTCACGGCTGCGGAGAAGATCGTCGTGCTCGGTGATCCCGGCAGCAGCGGCTACCCGACCTTCGATCAGTGGCTGTCCGGTCAGTCGGCGGAAGATCCTCACGTACCCGTGGCGCCGGAGGACGTCTGCTATCAGCTCTACACCTCAGGCACCACCGGCCTGCCGAAGGGGGTTGAGATCACTCACGGCAATTTCCTCCATGCGATGACGGCGAGCATGGCGAATCAGCAGTTCGACGCGGACTCGCTGAACATCGTCTGCATGCCGCTTTTTCATATCTCCGGGAGCGGCTGGGGCCTCATCGGCATGTATTTCGGCGCGGGCTCGGTGATGCTGCGCGATGTGAACCTGGAGCTGATCCTCGAGGTGATTCCCGCCTTTGGCGTGACCCACGCGCTCTTTGTACCGGCGGTGCTGCAGTTTCTGCTGGCGCAACCGAAGTGCCGGGAAACCGACTTTAAAACGCTCCGGAACATTACCTACGGCGCCTCGCCGATTACCGAGGCGGTGCTTGTGGAAGGTATGGAGGTATTCGGCTGCGACTTCATCCAGGTTTACGGGCTCACCGAGACCACCGGTGGTATCACCTCGCTCGCAGCTGAGGATCACGATCCTGGCGGTCCAAGGGCGCACCTGCTCCGCTCCTGCGGTAAAGCCATTGAGAACCACGAGGTGGCCATTTTCGACGCAGAGACGAAAACGCCTGCTGCTGATGGCGAAGTGGGTGAGATCTGGATTCGAGGCCCGCAGATCATGCGCGGCTACTGGAAAAACCCGGAGGCGACGAGCGACGCCATCCTCGATGACGGCTGGTTCCGCAGCGGGGACGCCGGTTTTATGGAGGACGGCTATCTGTTCATCCACGACCGCGTGAAAGACATGATCATTTCCGGCGGTGAGAACATCTATCCCGCTGAGATCGAGAACGTGCTCATGCAGCATGACGGTGTTGCGGATGCCGCCGTGATCGGTGTGCCAAGCGATCGCTGGGGAGAGACCGTGAAGGCGATCGTGACCCGGGCAGACGCCGATCTCTCGGAGCAGGCCGTCATCGAACACTGCCGGAAGAACCTGGCGGGTTATAAGTGCCCCACGTCCGTGGACTGGATGGAGGCGATTCCCAGGAATCCGTCCGGGAAGATCCTCAAGGTTGAGCTGCGCAAGCCTTACTGGGCGGGCAAGGATCGGCAGGTCTCGTGAGGCGAAGTGTGCAAAGTTGCTCAGATGCTCCCGGCAGTATGACAGGCGGCCAACGATGAGCGGACTCCGTTCCAAGCACAACGAGGCGGCGAACCTCGTGCAGCAGATGACGCTCGAGGAGAAAACGAGCTTCCTCTCTGGCCGTTCCTTCTGGTACCTGCAGCCGCTCGAGCGCCTCGATATCCCGGCGGTGATGGTGACCGACGGACCGCACGGACTCCGGAAGCAGGCCAAGGCCGCGGATCATGTGGGCCTGAACGTCAGCGTACCGGCGACCTGTTTTCCTACCGCCTCGGCGCTGGCGAGCTCCTGGGACGTAGCGCTCGTCGAAGAAGTCGGGGAGGCCTTAGGCAGGGAGTCGGCGGCAGAAAATGTGATCGTGCTGCTCGGGCCGGGTATCAACCTGAAGCGGCATCCGCTTTGCGGCAGGAACTTTGAGTACTTCTCGGAAGACCCGCTCCTTACCGGTGAGCTGGCAGCGGCGTTTATCACCGGCGTTCAGTCTCAGGGTGTAGGTACCAGCCTCAAGCATTACGCCGTTAACAATCAGGAACACGGTCGTATGTACATGGATGCGATCGTCGATGAACGGACGCTGCGCGAGCTCTACCTTCGCGGCTTCGAGCTTGCCGTTACCCGGTCACAGCCCTGGACGGTCATGTGTGCCTACAATCGGGTAAACGGCACCTACTGCGGAGAACATGACTGGCTGCTCAATCAGGTGCTGCGCGATGACTGGGGCTTCGAAGGACTGGTTGTTTCGGACTGGGGTGCCACCAATGATCGGGTCGCTGGCGTTGCCGGCGGGCTCGACCTCGAGATGCCGGCGAGCGGCGGGGCGAACGATCGCCGTGCCGCGGAGGCGGTGCGGGCAGGTCAGCTCGATGAAGCCGCCCTGGATCGGGCCGTGGCTAGAAACGTGGCCGTCTCACTGCTGGGTGTGGATCTCGCCGAGCGGGAGCTTCAGGTTGATCACGAGGCGCATCACGCTCTGGCGCGGCGAGCGGCGGCGGAATGTGCGGTACTCCTGAAGAACAACAATAACCTGCTGCCCCTGGAGCCGGCGGCGCGGGTGGCGGTAATTGGCGCCTTCGCAAAGAAGCCGCGCTATCAGGGCACGGGAAGTTCTCAGGTGCGGCCCACCCGGCTCGAGCCGGCCTTTGAGGTCATCGAAAGCTATCTCGGCGTCGAGCCTGCCTATGCCGCCGGCTACGATCCCAAATCGAGCGAGCCGGACCAGCGCCTTGTTGATGAAGCGGTAGCGGTGGCCCGTGAGGCGGAGGTGGTTGTGCTTTTCGCCGGCTTGCCGGGCATCTACGAATCAGAGGGGTTCGATCGCAG
>JBCDDI010000289.1:0-5259 GCA_039180365.1 Pseudomonadota bacterium | reverse complement strand
TTGCCTGGGAAAGTTCTTTTCAGCTTACCGATTGAGACGCGAGGATTCCGCCGCGGCCAACGACTTTGAGGAGCAACGTTTTGGCATCCACCGAACCTGAGGCAACACCTGGGGCTACTCCTGGGGCAACTCCTGAGCCGAAGTACCGCCTCTACTACTGGCCCCTGCCGTTTCGGGGCTGCTTTGTGAGCTATCTCTTTGCCTATCGCAATGAGCCACTGCTGATGAGCGCCGACTTCGATGAGATCGGCGAGCTCATGAGTTTGCCACCGGCGGAGCAGCCGATCCCGTTCCTCGGCCCCCCGGTGCTTCAGAGCCTCAACGCGGATTGGGCCTTGAGCCAGATGCCGGCAATTGTGATGCACGTGGCCCGGGAGTTGGATCTGCTGCCGGAAGACCCGGTTGATCAGACTATGGGGCTTAAGATTCTGATGGACTGCAACGATCTGCTCATGGAGATCTGCCGCTACAACGGCTCCATGATGTGGGAACGGACCGAGTGGCAGCAGTTCCGCTCGGAGCGGCTTCCGAGGTGGATGCGGATCTTCGAAAACTCGTTGTCGCGAGGCTATCTTGGCGGCGCCGTCACTTTCGCAGACATTGCGGTTTATGCGCTCTTTGGGAACATGATCCGCTGCCTGCCCACCCTTGAGCCCGATCTCCTGACGCACGCGCCGGGGATCCGAGCGCTCTGCGAACGCATCGGTGCGCAGCCGTCGCTGGCAGCCCATGTGGCTGAGGAAGCAGGCCGTTACGGCGACCTTTATTGCGGTGGGCAGATCGAGGCGTCCATCAGAGCGATGCTGGCCGAAGATGTCGCTGAGCGGGCGCCCTGAAGCTGATGGTTCCCAAAAACACTTCCCTGCCGCGTCGGAAGCGATGGCAGAACTCCAAACTCGACGTCCGCGCCCGAAAGGCCGCAGAGGCCGTGGGCTTAAAAGCGCGTCGATCCTACTGGCGGCTGGGATCGAAGACGAACCATGGGGGCTTTCTGCTTACAGACCCGCAAACGCACCGCGTTGTTGCCGGTGAGCACTACAACCTGACGCCCGGGGACGTGATCCGAATCTGCGCCGAGCTTGCGTAAGCGGCTGACTTACACGGGGATTGGTGGGGAGATGGTGGGTCGTCTGGGGCTCGAACCCAGGACCAACGGGTTAAAAGCCCGGTGCTCTACCAACTGAGCTAACGACCCTATCAGGGCTTCCGGCAGATCCCCGCCGAAGGGCGCGCATTGTAGTCATCGCCCCTGGGGTTCTCAACCCCACGGGTTCTCAACCCCACGGGTTTTCAACCCCACGGGTGTCCACTGCCCGGGCCTCAGCCCGCCAGAGCTCGCAGATGTTCGGCGGTGGCCTCATCGGCGGGAAAGAACGTCTCTACCGAGAGTTCTTCCAGGGTCACGTGCTGGGCCGAACCGAAGTGGGCCAGCATCGTGAAGAAACGCCAGGTCCGACCGTCTTTCTCCATGGTCATAGCCAGCGCCGGATCGGGCGTCGACGTCCAGTCCGGCTGGTGCCATTCCGGCGGCGCATCGGGGTGCTCGACAATCTCGCGGATCAGCTGCGGCAGAAAAGGGTCCCGCGGATTGACCAGCAGGGCGCGCCTGGCCCGGGCGAGAAAGCTGAACACCAGGCCTTCCCAGTTCCCGATATAGGGTTTGAGACCCTGCTCGTGCAGGCACAGTCGCGCGACCTGAAACTCTGTCGGTGAACCCATGGCCTCCAGAGCCTCGAAGATGTCCACGAACTGGTTGAAAAAGGTCAGGGCACCGACGTTGGCCATCACCAGATTCCAGCGACCGTCCAGGACCATGGCAGGGTAGGGCTCGTGGTGATCGAGCGTTGCCTTCAAGGCGGCCTGGAAAAGCTCCGTGCCGCTTGAGTCCAGCGGCCCGTCCGGAAAGGCCGGCGTGAAGCCCGCGCTCTGCAGCAGGGCGTTCCGCTCACGCAGCGGGATATCCAGGGAGTCAGAGAGCGCCAGCACCATCGCTCGGCTGGGCCGTGAGCGGCCCGTTTCGAGGAAACTGATGTGGCGCTGAGAGATCCCGGACAGCGAGGAGAGCCCGAGCTGACTGACCCGGCGGTGGCTGCGCCAGTCTTTCAGCAGGGCGCCGAAATCCAGTGCTTCAACGAGAGCGGCTTCGCTCATGGGCGAGTCCTGGTGATTCTGATAGAGCGCCAGTGTACCCAAGGCGCGAGGCAGGACCATTACCTTGCAGGTAATTGGCGGAATTACCTTACCGGCATAAAGTGCTGAAAATGGAACGAGAGGAGCCCCTGATGAAAAACGTCTATCTGGCCTTCGCGATTGTCGGTGCCGTTGTGCCCTACCTGTTTTTCACCGGCTTCTTTATGGAGTCCGGTCTCGATCTGCCGCTGTTTATCGGCGCGTTGTTTGCCAACGGCGCGGCCGCCGGATTTACGGCGGATCTGCTGATTACGTCCGTTGTCTTCTGGATCTATATGTTTTCGCGGGAAGGCGGGCCTGTGCCCTGGCCCTTTATGATCCTTAACCTGACTATCGGTCTCTCCTGCGCGCTTCCTGCTTATCTCTACGTTCTGGCCCGGGAGGCCGAGGCGGCAACTGCCGCGGCTTGATCTTGTGATCAGAGCGGGAAGGCGTGGCGGGTGGTGTGTTCGGCGAGAAACGCCCAGATCTCCCGGTTCATCGCCGCATCGTTCGCTTCCGCCCACTCATGCAGGTCGATGAGGAGCGTCATGCCCCCATCGAGCCAGGCGCTCACCTCCGTGAGGGTCAGAGAGCTGGGAACGCTCGCGGTAAAGGCGCTGCGAGCCGCGGCGTCAGGCGCCGCGGCCGCGGACTGGAAAAGGGCTTTCAAGGCTTCCCCGTCAGTCAGGCGCTTCGCCACCCCGGCTTCGAGTTCCTCGGCCAGCATGGTCATGAGCATGGAAACCAGACCTGAGTCGACCGCCGCGTAAGGGTCGGACACGGTCGGCGCGATGCGGCCGCCGAGGCGGCCGGCGAGGTCGGCGAGAGCCTGCCTTGCACGCGGGATCACAGCAGCGGCTCCGTATGTTCATGCGGTGAATCCGGTCGCAGCCGGTCTACGAGGATGCGGTTCTGTCGATCGGTCATGAGCCAGCCGGCGATAGCGAGAATCGGTTCTTTCGTCGTTCCGTTGGCGAAGTCTTCGCTCGACGAGATCCAGATTGCGAGTCCCTTCAGGGAAGCAAACACCTGCCACCAGCGAAAGGCCGCCCGATCCACAGTCAGGCCGCTTGCTGCCTCCCAGAGGGCAATGGCTTCCGCTCGCGGTAGCAGGCCCCCGGCGAGATGCTGGTCCGGCCAGCCCCAGAGCGGGTCCAGTGACCAGGCGAGATCTTCCAGCGGATCGCCAATATGGGCCATCTCCCAGTCGAGGAGGGCGGGGATTTCTCCGGCGGCGTTATAGAGAAAGTTGCCCGATCGGTAATCGCCGTGGACCAGGCAGAGCCGGCCTGAGGGTTCCGGCAGGTGTCTTTCCAGCCAACGGATAGCAGCCTCGGCGACAGGTTGTGGGGACAGCGCATCGGCGCGGATCACGCCGGCCCAGTAGTCGAGTTCGTGGCGGGCCGGATGCGCCGGCGTGGTCATGAATGTGGGCAGCCCGAGGTCTTTGGTGTCATGCCGGGTCAGCTCACCGAGCAGGGTCCATTTCCGCCTGGCGATGGTGTCGCGCACGGCGGCAAAGGGTTCGAGGGCCAGGTTGGCGATGGCGCTTTCGCAGCCCGTCACTTCTGCCATAAGAGAAAAGGGCCGCTCCAGCACCGCAGGATCCTCTTCCAGGAGCAGCGGCTCCGGGACCGGGATGCCCGCACGAAAGGCCGCTTCGTAGGTGCGGTATTCGAGAGATCGCTCCGTATCGATGAGGCTCGACGGCGGATCACGCCGGAGAATGATGCCCCGGCTTTCGCCATCGACGGAAAGCTTCAGCCGATAAGTCTCCCGGGATGCGCCGCCGGGAATCTGTTCGACGTGCTCCAGGACAACGGCGGCGGACCAGCGATCACTCAGATAGCTGGGCAGTCGGGTGGCAATATCGTCGTGCGGTGCTGGCATTTCGGCTCAAGGAGCAGGCCGGGCAAAGGTAGCCCAGGCGTCAATGCAATTGCTAGAGTGCGTCTTCCGGGAACGCAGGACACTGACAGACGATGGGGGAAAGCCTCAAGGGACAGCACGCGCTGGTCACCGGCGGCGGCAGCGGTATTGGCCTCGCCAGCGCGCTCAAGCTTGCGGCCGATGGCGCCAGAGTCACCCTGGTCGGGCGGACGGCCGAAAAGCTTGCTGCTGCCGCTGAAGCGTTCCCAGCTGGTGCCGACGTAGACGTCCACGTCGCTGACGTTGCCAGCGAAGCTGCAATCCAGGAGGCCATCGAGGCGGCAAACGCGCGCGCGCCGCTCACCATTGCCCTTGCCAATGCCGGTGTTGGTGACATGGGCCCACTGGTACTGACCGATAGCGATCGCTGGCGCTCCGTGCTGGCGACGAACCTCGACGGCTGCATGTTTACCTTCAAGCACGCGGCACGCGCCATTGGTAAGGCCGGAGGCGGAGCGCTCTGTGCCATATCGTCGATCGCCGGGGTGCGAACTCATCGCTTTATGCACGCCTATACGGTCAGCAAGGCGGGCATCGACATGCTCGTGCGCGGGGCGGCGGACGAACTCGGCGTTGCCGGTATCCGGGTGAACAGTGTCTGCCCGGGGCTCGTCGATACGGAAATTGCTCAGGGGCTCTTTGGCGCGGAAACGGTGCTCGAGGACTATCTTGCCTGCATGCCGCTCGGTCGCACGGGAGTGGTCGAAGACATTGCGAATGCCGTGCGCTTTCTCTGCGGTCCTGAAGCCAGCTGGATCACCGGGGTGAACCTTTCAGTGGATGGTGGGCACCATCTGCGCCGGGGACCGAACTATGAGCCCTTCGCTCGCGGCATGTTTGGTGATGCGGTAGCGGACGGCGATTTCAGTGGGATCAGCTGACAGGATCTTCACAGGAGCGGCATAAGCATGACGCCCGCGCAAGCGACAAACCGAGCCCGGGGAGGGGCCAAGCAGCCATGAGTCTGAGTTCATTGAGTCGGTCCATCGAAGGATCCGTGGCTGTTGTTACCGGTGCCGCGAGCGGCATGGGTGCCGCAACGGCCAAACTCTTCGCCGAACAGGGTGCCCGGGTAGCGGCGCTGGATGTTAACGCCGATGCACTGGCGGCGGTTGTGAGCGACATCGAAGCGGCCGGTTGCGAAGCCCGGGCCTGGAC
>JBCDDI010000288.1:0-5273 GCA_039180365.1 Pseudomonadota bacterium | reverse complement strand
GACCGTTAACCACAGCATGGCCTGGCTGCAGCCGCGGCCCTGGCTGGCTGGTGTGCTCGCCGCCGTGTTCGCGCCTGTTACTTATCTGGCCGGGGAACGGCTGGGTGCGGTAACCGTTGTGGAGCCGCTGCGACTGGGTATGATTTCGGCGGGGTGGGGCATCGTGTTCTATCTTGTTTTCGGGAGGTTGGCGGCTCGACTCGCAGCACCTGCGTCTGGCGCCGTCGGAGCGGAAACAGGTCTGGGGAAAAATAACGTGGCGCTGTCGGGGGAGCGGTCAGCCATGAGCAATACGCAGTGAATATCTCAAGGAACGGACAGTCCCGCCCGATCGGGGTGCGGGCGAAACTCGTTCGCCTTTTCGCTATCCAGGCGGCGATCATCAGCGTCACCATCGCCGCGGGCATCTACTTTGCCAATGAGCTCGTCTATGGCGTGGTGATGCGCGAAGCCGTCAACCTGGAAGCCGAACACTTCTGGGAGCGGCGCTCGGAGAACCCGCAACACCCGCTGCCCGACGTCGACAATCTGCATGGCTATATGGCCGTAGGCGATGACGACAGCGGCGTGCCTGAACTGCTGCGCAGCCTGCCGCCGCTCGGGTTCCACGATGCAATGGTGGGCGATAAGCGAACGCTCGTGCACGTGTCTGAACGAGGCGGCGAGCGGCTCTATCTGGTGTTTGAGTCGGACCGCGTCTCGGACCTCGCCTTCTTCTTCGGCATCCTCCCCGGTGCCCTCGTTCTGATCCTGTTGTATGTGATGGGCTATATCACCTACAGCCTCTCGCAGCGCGCCATTTCGCCGATCGTGCGTCTCGCCGACTACCTGGACAGTTTTGACTTCGACACCACAGCCTCACCAAAGCTTGATTTTGCCTGGCTCGAAAGTGAACGGGATGCCGAGGTGGTGACCATGGTGGAAGCCGTTAATCACTTCAGCGAGCGGCTTTCGGCCTTTATTGAGCGCGAACGGGATTTCACTCGCGATGCCGGCCACGAACTGCGCACACCGGTAGCCGTGTTCAAAGGCACCCTCGACCTCCTCGAGGCTAATGAGGATCGCCCGGCGCACGAGCAGCGCGCCATCGCCCGCATGCGCAGGACCGTGGATGACATGGAGACGCTCCTGCAGACGCTGCTGATGCTGGCCCGGGAAGAGGAGGTAAGCTCACCGAGCGTGGACGTCAACGTGAACGACGTTGTCCTGCATCAACTCGATCAGGTCACCGCCATTGCGCAGAAGGCGAATAACAAGCTGGCGGTGCACGAACACGCGCAGCTTGCGGTGCGGGCGCCTGCCGCCGTGGTGGACATTGTGCTCGGCAACCTGATCCGCAATGCCGTGAACTATACGAGCGACGGTTCGGTGGAAGTGCACATCGATCGCGGCCGTGTGCGCATCGAAGACTCCGGCGTTGGCATGAGCAGTGAAGAGCTTGATAAAGCCTTCGAGCCTTTCTATCGAGCCGACGAGAGTCGCGGTATCACCAAAGGGCATGGCCTTGGGCTCTCCATTGTGAAACGGCTCGCCAACCAGTTCGGCTGGAGCATCTCGGCGCGCAGCGAACCGGGCGCGGGCACAGCCATCGAAGTCGACTTCAACACGGTCAACTGACGGCTCGCGCTTCCGCGCGCTCTGCGGCGCAAACCCTGACATACTCGGCTTCCCCTACTAAAGTGCGCAAAGCTCCGCATGGCGAAGACGCCCGGCACCGAAGGCTACGAAGCCCACATCGACGCCTTCCTGGCGGCGTGCGACACCCTCGAGTTTGATACCGTTAACGCCGACTTCCTGCCTTTTCTACCGGAGCCGCCTGCCCGAGTGCTTGACCTGGGCGCCGGTGCGGGCCAGAACGCCGCGGCCCTGGTGCGACTCGGTCACAGCGTGACGGCAGTGGAGCCGCTGGCGGCGTTTCGTGCCGCAGCTCAGGAACGCCATGCCGACGCTGAGATCCATTGGATCGGCGACAGCCTGCCGGAGCTCCTACAGGTGAGAGGTGAATTCGACTTCATCCTCGTGGACGGCGTCTGGCAGCACCTGAACGAAGGGGAACAACGCCGGGCCCTCGCCCGCATCAGCGCACTCCTCGCCCGGGATGGCCGATTGGCGATTTCATTCCGGCACGGGCCTGCGGGCGCGGGTACCTGTGTGTATCCGATCGATGACGAGCGGCAGTTGAGGGAGGCGGCAGCGCTTGGTCTCGAGCGAGAACTCTATCTCTCCAATCAGCCGAGCCTGCTGCCCAATAAGACTGCCGTGCGCTGGAGCCGTGCACTCTGGCGACGTCCTTAGGCGATCTTGAGGGCCTCGCTCGGGACGGATCCCTTAGAGACCGAGGCTCTCCCGGTACAGCGGGCCTGCCCAGACCAACGGGGACCAGAAAGTTGTCATTTCAAGCCGGTCCTGATGGCCTATAGTCCGGGATTCGCACCCCGCAGTAGCCAGAGGAGGCTGAGAGCATGTTCGAGAAGCGCAGAGACAATCCGTCTGAGGAACCCTCTGTGGGCAGTATCGATGCCCCGCGACCTGAACAATATCGAGAACTTTCCGATTCGAGGAGCACCGCTGTGATTGGATCCACCATAAAAGTAAAAGGCGAAGTCAGCGGCGAGGAGAACCTGATCGTCGAGGGCACCGTAGAAGGCGCCATCTCGCTGAACGGCCACGATCTGACAATCGGCCAGAGTGGCCGCGTAGACGCCAACCTCGCGGCGAAAACCGTGAAGGTGGAAGGCCAGGTCAACGGCGACATCAATGGCGCAGAGAAAGTGGTGATCACCAAATCGGGTCATGTGCTGGGCAACATTGTCGCCCCCCGGGTAACGCTGGAAGACGGCGCCAAATTCAAAGGCTCCATCGACATGGATCCGGGCGTGGATGCCGGCAAGTCTGCACCACCTGCGAAGCCCAAAGCTGCCAGTACACCAACGAGCGCAAGCAGCGGCAAAGCAGAGACAGCCAGCGAGAAGCGCACCAGCACCGCGAGCTGATCAGTGTTTGGCCGGGATTCATCGCGGCCCCAGGATCTGGCAGCAGGCACAAGCTCCGTAGAGAGCCGCCTTCTGCCGATGATGCTCGAGCAACTCGAGTCCCGGGGTCGCATCAATGTGCTGGATGCAGGCAGCGGCTCGCAGAGCACCGTCGACTTCTTTGCCGCACACAGTGCGCGCATTCAGTTCGCCGATCTCTTCTCCTGCGATATCGTGAACGACGTGCCCGAAGACATTACTGCGGGAAGTGCGGCCGAGTACTTCAGCCGCTACTTAAACCTGCCCGAGGACCTGGTCTTCGATGTGTGCTTCTTCTGGGATGCCTTTCACCATTTGGATCTGCGTCTCCTGGAAGGCCTGAGCCGGGCTCTCGCCCCGCACTTCGACAGCCGAACGCTCGGCTATGGCTTCGGCTCGCTCCATCAGGGCGCGCGAAAAAATGAACGCGGCCAGGGGGTCGCCCAGGAACGCTATCGTTTCGGCATTGTGAAAGGCAGCCATCTGCTGCTGCGCCCGGATGCGACGACCGGGCCTTACCATGCGCACACCCAGCAGGAGCTCACGGAGCACTTCCCGGCGCTGACGATCCAGCGGGCGACGCTTCTACAGGAAGGCCGCCTGGAGCTGCTGCTCGGCTACAACTGACCGCGCTTAAGAATCGAGCGGGCTCAACACGCCGTGTCCGCCGCGCTTGATCACGTGTGTGTAGATCTCTGTAGTCCGCAGGTCTGAGTGACCCAGTTGCTCCTGCACGGTGCGTATGTCCGCGCCGCGTTCCAGCAGGTGCGTGGCAAAGGAATGGCGCAGCGAATGGCAGGAAGCGGGTTTGCTGATCCCTGCAGTGCGCAGAGCCTCAGTGAATGCGCGTTGCACCGTGCGTTCATGAACGTGGTGCCGCCGCAGTTTGCCGCTGCGAGGATCGGCGCTTCGACGGGAAGCGCCGAACAGGTACTGCCAGCCCCACTCCCGCGAAGCAGCCGGATACTTGCGATCCAAAGCGTGCGGTAGAAACACACCGTCCCAGTCACGCACCTGCACATCTTCCTCGAAGTAGTGACGGGTGAGCGAAAGCTGGCGGTGCAGCTCGGGCAACACTGCCTCGCCGAGTGTGGTGATGCGCTGGCGCGAACCTTTACCATCCCGCACCAGCAAGCTCAGTCGCTCAAAGTCCACGTCGTGCACACGCAGCCGCACCACCTCCATTACCCTCAAGCCAGAGCCATACATGAGTTTCGCGCAAAGGAGCGGTGCCCCACTCATCGCCGCGAACACCGCATCGAGCTCAGCACGGGAAAGCACCACGGGCAGCTTGCGTGGCTTCTCAGCCAGCCGATAGCCAGGCACCTCAAATTCATTGCGCCCAAGCACCTGGGTAAAGAGAAACACCAGAGCATTGAGGACCACGCGCTGCGTGTTAGGTGCAACATTCCGGACCAGCGCAAGATGGCTCAGGTAGTCGGCTACCTGCTCACCACCCATAGACTCGGGGTGTCGCAGCTCGTGATGCTTGATGAACTGCCGAATCCAGTAAACGTAGGCCTGCTCTGTGCGAATCGAGTAGTTTCGCGTGCGTACTGTGTCCCGCACCCGTTGAATCAGCTTTGGCACGATAACGCCTGAAAAAACTGAAATTGTGCATCCGCACCATGAGTGAATCGTTGGGAAGGGTATGATCAGTGGGTAGGAAAGTGCTGTCAGCCAGACCACGTGAGAGATGTATGAGACACGGTTCTAATCGGAGCCTCGAACGAGAGCGCCAGCGTTACTGCGACATGCTGTCGTGTTTTATCACGACTCGCTGTCGGCTATTTGGCTGTTAGGCGTCATCGCAGATGTACTTCCGGTTTCTTGGCCGTCCATTTAGCGAGCTGTGCGGTATTTTCCCCATGGGGGAGGTGGAGTTGGTGCAGATAGACTCTTGTGATGACGGAGAACTACATTCGGAATCTCTAGAATCGGGAATTGAAGCGATCCTTGATCAGAGGCACCTCGTAACGACGCTTTTTATCAATGCATCGGTTGCAGAACAACTACCGTTTGGCATAACTAGATCTGCTGCTGAACACGAACTGCTCGATCAGTTTGGGGCCCCTGAGGCTCAAGGGTCTCCTATAGAGGATCCGCTGCTAGGCTCGTATGGCGCCTGGTATCGTTGGAGGATTGACGGCAACTACATGCACATCGCATATGAGCCTTCGGGTAGCTATGTCTCCCAGGTAACCCTGATGACTCCTGATGCGGTCCCGGAGGTGTGACTCAGATGACGCCTAACAAGGCGAT
>JBCDDI010000287.1:0-5332 GCA_039180365.1 Pseudomonadota bacterium | reverse complement strand
TTGGAGCGGTGCCAGAGCGCCGGACGGCGAAACGCTGACCGGACGATACTGCCGCCTCGAGAAGCTTGAGGCCGGGAAGCATGCGAGACAGCTTTTCGATGCCTACGCTGAAGACGCGAGCGGCGCGCTCTGGACGTACCTCTCCGACGAGGCGCCGGACAGTTTCCAAGCGTTCGAGCAACGCATCGTCGCGATGAGCGCCCTCGAGGATCCGCTTTACTATGCGATCGTCGACCGGGGCAGTGGCCGGGCACTGGGGCGGGCCGCTTATCTGCGCGTTGCGCCAGGTGCGGGGAGCATCGAAGTTGGCAGCATTGCCTATGGGCCGCGACTGCAGCGCACGCCCGCCGCGACTGAGGCGATGTTCCTGATGCTGCAACATGCCTTTGAGGGCCTCGGCTACCGGCGCTACGAATGGAAGTGCGATTCCCTGAACGAGCCGTCCCGTCGCGCGGCCGAGCGCCTGGGCTTCAGCTACGAAGGGCTCTTCCGCCAGGCGCTGGTCTACAAAGGCCGCAATCGCGACACGGCCTGGTATTCGATCATCGATCAGGACTGGCCGCAGATCCGCAGCGCCTTCGAGCAGTGGTTCGATCCGGCAAATTTCGACAGCGCGGGGCGGCAGAAGCAGTCGCTCGGTGTTTTCATGAGCCGCGCGCGAAACCTCGAGGCTTAAGTGCCCGAGCTCGGAATCACCCGCCGCTGTTGCAGATCTCGAAGCCAGTAGCAGAAGCTTTCCTCGGTGTTCTGCACCTCAGTGAAACCTGCCTCCTTGATCTTCACAGTGCTGACGAAAGTCGGCGCTGGCGGGTGCTCGGCGCCGTAGGCAAAGCAGAGATCCGCGTAGTGGTGCGATTCGCCGACCAGCGTCTGTAGCGGTATGGGTTCTAGGCCATGGCGCGACCTGATCTCCTGCCAGAGCTCGCCGCGGCTTGAAAAGTAGTCAGCCAGGCTCACGGGTTCGTCTGGCCCGATTCCCACGCCGAGGGTCTCCGCCAGCGCCGGCCACAGATCCCGCCAGAGAAATACTTCGCCGTTCGTAAGGTTGTAGGTCTCACCCGCAGCCCCAGGCTCGGTTGCCGCCCAGAGGCAGGCGTTGCCGACGAGGCGAACGTCTGCCGCTTCCCACACCCAGTCTGCGCCGCCCGGGAAGCTGAAGGGCTTGCCCTCGGCCTTTCGCAGCGCGGCGTAGGCACCGATGATTGGCGGTAGATTCATCACCACTCCGTGATTGGGACCGACAATCAGCTGAGGACGCAGGATCGTGTAGTGGAAGCCGGAGGCGGCAGACTTCTGCCTGATGTAGTCCTCATGCAGCCAGTAGAAGTTCGGATGCGCTACGCGCGGTTGTGATTCCCGGGCCGGTACCCGCATCGGGGCGACGGCTGCGCCATAGGCCTTGGTGCCCTGCAGAATCGTCACGTGTTCGAGGGCCGTCGATGCCACGAGCGGCTCCAGAAGATTCTCCAGCATCCTGCCGTTCGTCGAGATCTGCTCGGGATCCCTCCAGCCTGCAAGCAGGCCCGGCAGCTCGTACACGGCCGTATATACCACGTGTGTGACCGCCTTGAGGCTGGCTGTGGCCTGCTGGCATGCGTCGGCGTCCTGGAGATCGAGCGCAAGGTGCTCATAGTCCCGACCAGCCAGCAGTGTCGGTTCACGGCGGGAGGCAGCCACAACGCTCCAACCAGCGTCGAGAAAGGCATGGGCTGCCGCGGTTCCGACTAGGCCGCTGGCACCCACCACGAGCACGGTTCCGGTCATTGTTGTCCCTCCGGGCAGATGCCCCGATGATAGTCGGAGCTATGAAGTTCAATCACATCAATCTTGTTGTGCGGGACCCGGAGGCGAGCGCTGCGTTCTATGCAGACCTTCTTACGGGCGCTGTGCAAACGGTGTGGCTCGGCGATTCGCTGCATCTGCGCAATGACGAAGGCGTAGACCTGGCGTTTCAGCAGGGAACCCCAAGCTCGGCACCCGGCGCACACCATGGTTTTCTTGCAGCCAACGCTGCCGAAGTTGATGACCTGCTTGCGAAGCTAAAGGGCGAAGGGACGAGGATCACCGACGACTGCACGGAAGACGGCTTTCGCTCTATCAAGTTTCGGGACCCGGACGGCTATGAGGTTGAGGTTTACTGGGAGGGTGACTGGCCGGCGACATCAGGCGAATAGCTACCCAGGGATGCCAGGGGAACGGGTTTGCGGAACATACCCGATTGTGTTCCCTTTCCGGAATGTCGCGTTCAGTTTGCGGGGTGAGGTCGAAGCTTATGCGTGCAACAGTGGTATTCAGACTGATCCTGTCAGCCCTCCTGCCAGCCGCACTGCTGGCATCGACGTCGGCGGATGCCGGAGAGATCGAGGATGCCTGCACTGAATTAGTGATGGGCTACGCCCTGCACAGGGATCAGTTTAACGTTGAGGCCTACGGCGATCTCTTTTCTGAAGACGCGGTGCTTTTCGTGCTCGGCAGTGAATACCGGGGGCGGGCGGCGATTCGTCAACGCCTTGAAGATGCGCGCGGAAAGGAATTCACGCGCCATCTCATGAGCGGGGTCTGGATTACCGTGCTCGACGAGCAGCGCGCAAGCGGCATCAGCTACGCGTCAATCCATGCAGCGGAGCCCGATGAACTCCCCCTCAAACCGGTGCCTCCGGCTGTGGGCGAGTACCACGATGAGTTCACCCTGACGGAAGACGGCTGGAAGATCAGTCGTCGTCGCTTTGTGCCGGTGTTCCTGGATCCCTCGGTTCTGCGACCGGCAGGACGGTAACGGGCGAAAGCAACATGGGGCGCATACCTACCTGGTCCAAGTGGCTGATTTTCGTCATCGTGTTCATCACAACCATTGCGATCCCTGCTCTGGTACTCGAGGGCCCGGCTCAGGCCTGGGGCGCGGAGGCTCTGGCTTGGGCCGGTGATAACCCCTCACAGGTATCCCTGCTTGTGGTGCTTGCGCTGACGGCCGACGTCATGCTGCCGGTTCCTAACGGCATGACGAACACGCTGGCAGGCGCCGTGCTCGGGTGGTTCTGGGCCAGTGTTGTGGTGTGGCTTGGTTTGTGCCTGGGGACACTCTTTGGCTATAGCGTCGGCCGCTTCGCCGGACGCCCGCTGGCTCGTCGGCTCGTCGGAGCCGGCGATCTGGAAGAAGCGGAACGAATGACGGACAGCGTCGGCGTTACCAGCCTTATCCTCTCACGCCCGGTTCCTGCTGTGGCAGAGCTTGTTACCCTTGCGGCGGGCATCACCCGGATGCGCTTCAGCACCTTCCTGCTGACCAGCGCCGCTGCCAATCTCGGTGTGGCGGTGGTGTTCGCAGGGATCGGTGCCGCTGCCCTCGAGTCCGGCTCGGCGACTTTGGCGTTTGTTGGAGCGGCACTATTGCCGGCCTTGCTCTGGCTAGGCTACAAGCGATACGTGCGCTGAGCAAAGCAACCGGCCCTCTCAGTTTTCTACCCGCAGCGCACCAGCTTCCCAACTGCCGTGGCCAGGCGATGGCCAGAGCGGTCCGATCAGGCGCCTTCCGTCGGCGATTGTTGCCTGGAGGATCGACCACACGGCGACTGGATCTTCGTTCAATGCCTCGCATTCACCGGTAGCTAGATGCACCGCGGTCACTGCCAGGTGACCGATCAGGCTTGCACTTGGCTTGGCAGGGTCTGCACCGATGTGCAGAACCGTGTGCCCCGGGCTGTGGCCGCCGCTGACGTCTGCGTGCAGCCCGGGGGCCAGTTTCTCTCCGTGCTGAAAACTGCTGACTCGGTCTTCATCGATGAGCATTTGCCAGGCCTCCCGTGTCGGATTGGTGCCTGACTCCGGTGCAAGCGCTCCGCTCTCGAATGCGGTGAGCTCAGGCTCGCTGAGCATTACCTGAGCCTGCGGGAAGAATGGCATCCAGCCTGTGCTCTCCCAGCGGCGCGCGATCATGCCGACGTCTTCGATATGCGAGGCGATCACCAGATCCACGGAGTCCGGGGCAAAGCCTGCTTCGATGAAAGCGCTGGCCACGGCCGTTTCGTGTGTTTGCTCTGCTTCGGGGTCAGCGCGCAGCAACACGTCCAGGGCAAAGAGGGGGTCGTATACGATTCGCCGATGACCGATGTCCAGGAACCAGGCTGCTGCGCCAAGTCGCGGCTGATCATCGTCTGCCCATAACGGCGACGCCCAGGAAATGGCCGATACTTTCTCCGGAGTCAGGCCGAGAAGCTCTGCGGGGACGGGTACATCGAGATAGCCAACACGGGTCAGCGTCATGCCGTCGAGTTCGATGGTGTGTACGGTCATAGTTCCTCCTGGCGAACCCACTTGCCATCGAGCATCACGCGCTTGATCTGCCGGGTGTTACGAATGTCGGTGAGCGGGTCTGCCCCAAGGAGCACCAGATCGGCCGTCATGCCCGGTTGTATGCGTCCGACTTCGTCTTCATTGCCGAGAAAGCTGGCGGCAACCACCGTTGCCGCAAGGAGCGCCTCGCGAGGGCTGAGGCCGGCAGCGACGAGCTGCTCGAGTTCCGTGTGCAGGCTCCAACCGGGCAGGCCCAAGCCGATGGGTGTATCGGTGCCGGCACCGATGGGTACCCCGTTGGCTTTCAGGCGGCCGATGAGAAACTCGCTCCACTCGCTGCTGCGCGGATTGACGATGACGGCGCCTTCACGCAGAACCCCGGCGCGTGCCTGCCAGGCTTTCTCGATCGGTTCCGGCAGCTCGCCGAGGGCCCGAGGCCAGTCCGGGTGGTCGAAAGGGAGCCGCACGGCGACGGTATTCAGACGCAGCGTTGGCACCTGGATCGTACCGGTCAGCGTTTTCAGCACCGCGTCGCAGCGTACTTCGTCGTAATCCTCTATGGCGGGTACCCGCTGCAATTTATGCAGCGCGCTGCGAAGGTCATAGCCGCGGCCTTCCACAAAGCCGGAGATCCGCGCGCGACGGGTAGCGAGGAGCTGTTCCCAGTTCTTCGCGCAGGCGAGCTCCAGATTCCGCAGATGCTCCATGGAGTCGGCGAGGGGGCCAGCGTCGTCTGCCGTCATCATGAGCGGCACGTGCGAGGCAATCGGCAGGCGCGCCCGCCAGGCAGCGCCTACCAGCGCTGCATAAACCTCCGGGCTCACAAGCTCATAAACCTTAATGAAGTCCGCGCCGGCGCTCTTCAATTCGGCGACGACGCTTGCCGCGCGTTCCTCGTCCGGTACCCCGGTGCCCAGCTTCGGGCGGCCCGGGTCGCCACCGTCGTAGACGACGAAGCGCCCGTCGAGCAGGGGGCCGGAGAAATAGACATTGGGTTCCGGTTCAGGACTGTCCTCGAAGTCTTCCAGCAGCTCCAGCATCT
>JBCDDI010000286.1:0-5338 GCA_039180365.1 Pseudomonadota bacterium | reverse complement strand
GCGCCAGATGGATCAGCGATGAGTGCCACCTGACCACCCAGGGGCCGATCCTGTGCCTCTACATAAACCGTGCCGCCGAGTTCTTCGACGCGCGCTGTGATGGCTGCGGGATCTTCCACCCGGATATAGGTCACCCAGACCGGGCGCTCCTCGTTGAAAGGGTGAGCCATGACGCCGACGGTGGGTTCGTTGTCGCGGGTGAGAATGCGATAGTTGCGGTCATCGTCCACGGCGACGTCTTCGCGCTCGAGGCCAACCACGTTCTCGAAGAAGCTGGTCGCGGCAGCGACGTCCGTTGTCCAGAGTTCATCCCAGAGGAAATCGCCATAGCCGGGCACGTGCGGCTCCGGATCGCCGTCGCGGGTTTCTACCAGGGCCAGCAGCGCACCCTGAGGGTCAACGACGATGGCCATGCGCCCGCGCTCGGCAACGTCCGTTGGCGGTGTCAGCACTTCGCCACCGTTCTGTGCAAAGGTGGCGCTGGCAGTATCCACGTCGGCGACGGACATGAGCACCACCCACTGAGCGATGTCGTCTGCGTCGTTTTCGAGTCGTGCCTCGTTCACCATCCCGCCGATGAGGCGGCCGTTGTGGCGGATGAGGCTGTAGGCGTCTTCGCCACCAAGGTTGAAGGCTGAGCCGACGCCTTCGAACTCCCAACCGAACAGTTCTTCGTAGAAGCGTCGAGATTCAGCCGGCTTGTCGGAGATCAGGTCACGCCAGATGATGCGACCCTCGTCGTGCTCCCCGGTTGGTGCGTCCGTCACCGCGGGCAGCCGCAGGTTAGCCGCCGTACAGCCGAGCGTGCCAAGGACGACCAGAGCGCCCAATAACATCCAGTTGCTCTTCAATCCCGTTCCTTGCTTCCAGATAATGACGCGGATGCTAACCCAAGTTCACGTCAGGATGCGCGCGCCCATGTTTCGATGCCCAGCGATCTTGCGCGCAGGCCTCCTGCTTGCGCTGCTAACGGTTGCCATGACCGCGCAGAGTGAAGAGGGCGACCTCGACGATCTGGTTAATGTGAGCTACATCCACGCGGCCATTTTCGGGACCGGAACCTACGCCCTCAATAACCGCCGCGTCACCATGCTGAAGATCCCCTTTTCCTGGAAACAGCGTCCAGCCACGCCAGATTCTGTCGGCTGGCGCTGGCTGGCTCCAGTGGTGCTCGGCTATGACGATCTGTCGAAGGTGGACTCAGACATCATTGAGGCGCTGCTGCCGGATAAGCTGGTAACTCTCTCGGCGATGCCTGGCGTTGAGTTCATTTATCCGGTGAACGAAAGCTGGTACCTGAAGCCCTTTGTTGAAATTGGCGGCGGCCGGGACTTTTCTGCGGAGGAAAACTTCGCGCTGACTCAGCTGGGCGTGCGCAGTCTTTCTCGCTGGGATCTCAACGAACGCTGGGCTTTCCGCCTCGGCGCAGCGCTTCGCTGGGCCGCTGAGTATCAGTTCCGCTCGGAAGACTCAACGGCCTTCGGCATTGTCGACATCGGTGGTGACCTCCGTCGCAGCGTGCCCTGGCGGATCTTTGATCAACCGACGAACGTCGGCGCCTACTATATCTACCAGCGCTTCCTGCCTCGCTGGACCTTTGGCGAGTCCGATGACTGGAACGGCAGGGCCATCGAGCTGCACGAGTTTGGCTTAAGTCTCGGCGTTGAACGCGGGCGCCGGATTCTCGGAATCCCCGTGAAGCGCGTACGGGTGGGTTACAAGAAGGGCGGGCAGCTGCAGGGCTGGACCATCGGCACAGAGTTTCCCTTCTGAGTGCGGGTTGCTCAGAGCACGTAGTAGTCGGGTAGATCGTCCTCAGTGATCCGGCGCGCGTTTAACAGCGGACTGTGGCCGAAATAGATGTCCTCACCAACGAGCTTCGCTCCTTCTCCGGCGGGCCATACCGTGATCAGCTGCGTGGTGGTGAGCAACAGATCATCATCGCTAAGCGGGGCACCATCCAGCTCTTTGAGGCCCATGGCCTGCACGGCAGCGCCGCCGTAAACCTGCCGCACCTGCCCCTCGGTGACGACACCACCGTCGTCAACGAAGATCCTTTCCACCACCACTTCGAACTGATTGCCACCGCCGGCGATCATGTTTTCGTAGAAGCCGCGAACGGCGGCAGCGCCTTCGAGTACAAAAGGATTCTCATTCCAGAAGTGATAAACGGGCTCTGCGATCAGGGTGTCCATGAGGGCGTCGATTTCGCCGCGAATCTCATGGGCCATATGCCTGGCCACCTCCGTGAGGAGCTGTCGATGCAGGGCGTTGTCCGTGGTAGCGGCCCGGGCCTCCAGGGGCTGCCAGCTGGCGTGCGGTTCGATGAGCGCCATCTTCCTGAGCTCAGCGAACGCGCTGGGGATAGGGCGGTGGCCGCTTGCCGTGTTCGTCCGTGAAGTCGAACTCCTCGGCCAGATCCTCCACCCACTGAATGCTGCCGCTGCGGCTCATGAGATCGTCTGCGGTCAGGAGCGCGATCGCGGCGCGCCCGACGAAGGTTGGCGTCTGCATGCCGGACAGGTCCATCTCCCGGACGGCGGACGCATCTTCGATGAATTCCGTGGACACAGCACCCGGGTAAAGCACCACGGCGGCAACACCCTTCGGCTCAAGCTCAACGGCCATGTCTGCTGTGAGGCGGTCGAGGCCTGCCTTACCAGCCCCGTAGGAGCTTGAGAAGTGATAGCTCTGCCCACCGGGCGAGGAGACGTTCAGGATGGCGGCACCCGGGCCGGCGGCGAAGAGCAGCTTCGCGGCGTGCCAGCTGGCGACGTAGTGCGCGCGCAGCCCGATACCCACCTGGTCGTCCCAGACCTGGATCGGATGATCCCAGAAGCCACCGCCCCAGGCGGGCGGGTTGGGGATCTTGTAGACGTTGTTGACGAGGATGTCGATGTGGTCGACCTCTTCGCCGATGCGCGTGAAGAGGGCGGCGATGGCGTCGTCGTCGCCGTGATCGCATTGTATGGCTCGACCCTCGCCGCCGGCCTCGGTAATCAGGCGCGCCGTTGTATCGATAGTTCGTTCGCCGTCGCCCGTGGTGCGTCCTGTTACATAGACCGTCGCGCCAGCGCCGCCAAGCGCCAGGGCGATGGCTTTACCGATGCCGCGGCTGGCACCGGTAACGACGGCGATCTTGCCCTTAAGGCTTCCGTTGGACTCCCCCATGAGTGCTCCCCATTTCCCTTGTCAGCGCTTTAGCTTATCACCAGCGCATGAGCACGGCAGGTGGACTGGCCGATGCGTAATTTGGGCAGCGCTCAGGCCGCAACCTCAACGTTCTCCCCAAGGGCCCGGGCTCGGTCGAGGCGGCTCGCTTCGTCTTTCGGCAGATGTTTCCAGGCCAGCGTCAGGCAGGTGAGGGTGATGGCGAAGATGCCCATGGCAACAGCGATGGCAGTCTGCAGTGCAGCTGCCTGATCCATACCTGAGTTCATGAAGCTATCGGACAGCTGGCCCATGAAGTAAGGCCCAAGGGCGAGGCCGATGAAGGTGTTAACCAGGATGTAGTAGGCGCCGGCGATGGCGCGCATGCGCGGCATCACCAGATCCGCCGCCGTGCTTGGGGGGATGCCCGGCCAGGCGGCGCTGAACAGGTGGTGGGCCAGATTCAGGGCGAAGGCCAGCATCAGGTTTTCCGTGTAGATCATCCACAACACGAGCGGAATGGTTCCGGCAACGGCGATATAGCCGACGACGAGACGTCCGGCCGGGTGACGGGCTTTCAGCTTGTCGCCGAGCATGCCGCCGGCAGTCACTCCGAGCCAGCCACCGATGGCGCTGCCGAGGCCGATGTAGAGACCCACTTCCGTAGGTGTGGTGTCGTGCAGGCGCAGCAGCAGAGGGGCTGTCCAGAAACCGACGCCGTAGGTCACAAAGGAGATCGTTGGGAAGGCGATCATCGTGTAGATCATGCCTTTCGAGCGGAAGATCATGCCGAAGGTGGCCGGATCCCGGGCCGCCAGCGACTGGGCCCAGGAGAAGACCACGTAAACGCCGATGCCCATAGCCAGCCACTGGGGAATGTTGTCCGTGAGGAAGACGAGAATCACCGACACGGCCGTGATAACAACGGCGGCCATGGCGTTCAGGCTGAGGGAAGCACCGGCGCGAGCCAGCCCCGGCAGGTTAAACAGCGGCAGCATGGCGATCATCTCATCCTTGAGCACCCCCCAGGGTGCCGGATGCTCTTCCGTGACGAGCCCCTCGCTGACGCCGCGTTTCGGTTCCCGGAGCGTGCGCACCCAGAGCGCCATGAGAATTCCCGGGATACCAACTGCCATGAAGGCAACGTGCCAGCCTTTGAGTCCGAAGGGCGCCTCGGCCGCAACCGGGTAGGCGTTGGCCCAGTTGTCGAGGATCAGACCGCCGAGGAACAGACCGATGCCGCCGCCGATGTAAACGCCGGAAGAGTAGATGCCGATGACCGTGGCACGCAGGCGCGTCGGATAGTAGTCCGAGAGCATGGAGTAGGCGGCCGGGGATGCGCTTGCCTCGCCGATGCCGACGCCGATGCGGAAGACGGCAAGCACCGGGAAGGATCGCGCCAGGCCCGACAGCGCCGTCATCAGGCTCCAGAACATGAGGCCGAGAGAAATGAGGCTGCGCCGGACCCAGACGTCGGCGAAGCGGGCGAGGGGAATGCCGAAAACCGCGTAGAACACGGCGAAGACCGTGCCGTAGAGGAAGCCCATCTGCGCGTCGGTGATGGCCAGATCGGCTTTGATGTCCTCAGCGAGGATCGAAAGGATGTTGCGATCGATGAAGTTGAAAACGTAGACAATCACCAGCACGGCCAGCACGTAGTGCGCATACCAGCCGCCGAGTTTTGTCTCGTTCACCCCGCCTGGATTTCCGCCGCCGGTGTCGGCGGCTTTGTCGGTCCCGCTCTCTGCGTCGCTCATAACCCGGGCGCTATTCGGGCGTGTACCAGATCGGAGAGGTGTAAGCCCGTTCCTGAGTAACGGTCTCCGTGCCCTCCGGCGCCTCGACGCCGAAGCGGGCCGTCTCGTAGGTGGTCCAGCGTGGCGTCGGTATCTCGATGACGCGTGCGTAGTAGAAGGCGCGCTGCTCCGGGTCGAAGTTGGGATCTTCCCAGACCGTGATCAGCTCCGCGGCACCAATCGTATTGAAGTAGCTGGCTGTTGCCACATCGACGGTGTTGCCGACGGCAGGCAGTTTGCCGTCATCGCCAGCTTCGCGGTCGCCGCTCCAGGCAACGTCGTAGACCTGCTCATGGGTCTTTCCCCGATCGTCCAGCCAGCCCTTTACGATCTGAATGCGATCGATGTTGGCGCCGATCGGGTCCCGGAGTGCGTAGACCAGGAAACTCGGG
>JBCDDI010000285.1:0-5344 GCA_039180365.1 Pseudomonadota bacterium | reverse complement strand
GCCGCAGGCGAGCACGGTGGGTGCATCGGGCCATTCGTGTTCTGAACAGTCGCCGCGCAACTCAATCTTCGGGTGGTCCAGCAGGACGCGGGTGAAACGCGGTGTGTCGACGAGGCAGGCGTCGGCGAAATGCAGAACCCGTTCGGGCAGCGTGAATCCCACCAGCGCGAAGGCCGCAGCCGCCTCGGCGCTGCCCATGGTGGCAAGCGCAAGGCCCGTGCTGCCGTAGCGATCGGCCACCGCCTCGAGGCGCTCGATGGGATAGTTGGGTGAAGGCACCTGCAGGGCCCCGGCACGGCGCAAGCCGCTCTCCGCATCCTCCAGATACGGGGCGACGGTGCCCAGGGCGTGGAGGTAGGCGAGGGCCTTGAGCCTGGCACTGCCGCTGCCATCGTGGTGCAGTCGCGGATGCATCACCGTCACCGGTATGGCGCTCGCCCCCGCGGCCGGTATCCGCGCATCGCTGACAATCACCGAGATGCCGCGCTCGGCCAGGCGGCGGGCCGTAGCGGCACCGGCGATACCCGCGCCGATCACGTGCACAAGCGCTGGCGGCGGCCGCTGCTCGCCACCTGCTTCCATGATCCCCGCGAGGCTTTCCCGTTTGTGCGGGCGCTGATCCACACGCCGCATCTTGAAACCCGCTTTGGCCAGCGCCCGGCGCACACGGCCAGCGGCGCTGAAGGTGGTCACGGAGGTGCCACGGCCCGAAAGGCGGCCGACGCTGGCAAGGAGTTCGTCGGCCCAGAGGGCGGGATTCCGATCCGGTGCAAAACCGTCCAGGAGCCAGAGGTTCATGGGCGCGACGGACGCGGCCTCGAGCTCCTTAAGCCCCGTGGCCCCATCGCCCCAGAAGGCGTGCAGGGTTATGCGACCGCTGGCCAGACTGCGCCGGTGCCAGCCGCGGAGCAGCGGCGGATAGGCCGCCTTGAGCTCCCGGTACAGGGGCTCCCGGGTCTCCCTTTCAGCGGCGATCCTGAAGAAATCCGCAGGGGCGACGGGTGCGGCTTCCACGGTGACGAAGTCCAGGCGGACGCCCGCAGCCAGACAGTGCCGGGCGAGCACGGCAAAGTTCAGGGCCGTGCCGAAGCCCAGTTCTCCCACCCGCAGAGACTTAAGCGCCTTCAGTCCTTCCGGGAGCCCGGCCGGCGCGAGGAACACCCGCTCCACTTCGCCAATCCCATCCTGGTCGTGATAGATGTCCTGAAAGGCTTCGGCGTAGGGCTGACCTTTCCGCCAGCTGAGCGCTGCCGGCGCGATGAGCTCGGCATCCTCCATGGTCATGGCGCCGGTTGTCAGCCCGCGGGGGCCGGCTCGACGGGGTCCGGTCCGGTACCGATCGGTCGCTCGGGATCGCGGATCCATTCGCTCCAGGATCCTGCGTAAAGATAAGGCTCGGGCAGCCCGGCCGCGCACATGGCGAGGATGTTGTGCGCAGCGGTGACGCCGGAACCGCAGTAGCAGACGACGTTGTCGCCGGCCGGGAAACGGGCGGCGAGGGCTGCTTGCGCCTGAAAGCGACCGTCGGCGCCGAGATTCTCCTGAAAGGGCCGGCACATGGCGCCTGGAATATGGCCGGCGACTGGATCAATCGGCTCTTCTTCACCGCGGAAACGGGCTTCGGTGCGGGCATCTACGAGGCGGTAAGCGTCCGGGTCGGTGCTTAAGGTGCCGGCGTCGATGGTCCGGGTCAGCGCCGGCCTGCGGGAAAAATCTCCGGGCTCGATGACCGGAAGCTCTGTACTCAAGGGCGCCGGCCAGGCCTGGAGGCCGCCATCGAGGACGGCGACCGCTTCGTGACCCAGCCAGCGCAGGCACCACCAGGCCCGGGCCGCGAAAGCGCCGCCGGCATCGTCATAGACCACCACCTGATCGGCGTCGTTAAGGCCCAGCGCCTGCAGGCGTGACGACAGACCTTCAGGGTCGGGCAGGGGGTGCCGGCCTCCGTCGCCGGCCGGGGCGGCGAGGTCGTCGTCGAGACTTAAATAACGGGCACCGGCAATGTGTCCTTCCGCGTAAACACGCTGGCCGTAGGCCGGGTCGCCAAGGGCAGCGCGACAGTCTAGAAATTTGACAGAATCTTCGAGTTCAATGGCGGTCAAAGGGTCTATGAAGGTGCGGTGCACGGTGGATTCTCTCGCGGAATTGATCGTGATTGGCGGCTTCCGGCAGGAATTTTGACACGATGCGCCTCGAAAGCGCCGCGTTTGTCCCGTTCGGCCTGGAACGCCGTCGCTATACTGTCACAATCCGTTTTTAAGGGTGATTTTTCCGGGGGCTCGGTTCAGAATGCCGCGCAATCCGGGACCTAAGATCCCACTGAATCTGCTGGAGGCTGCATCAGGTGAACGCCATGCTGGACTGGTTGGCTCACGGAATACTCAATCTGTCACCGCTCGCGCTGGTGGCCGTTACCCTCGTGCTGACGCACATCACCATCGTGTCGGTCACCGTTTATCTGCACCGTTTCTCGGCGCATCGTGCCCTCGAGCTGCATCCGATCCTGCAGCACTTCTTCCGCTTCTGGCTCTGGATGACCACGGGTATGACCACCCTTGAGTGGACGGCCATCCATCGCAAACACCACGCAACCTGTGAGACCGAGGACGACCCGCACAGCCCGCAGATCAAGGGTCTGAAGCGCATTCTCTGGTCCGGTGCCGAGGAATATCGGGAAGAGGCGAAGAACGAAGAAACCCTCAAGCGTTATGGCGCCGGCTGTCCCAATGACTGGATGGAGCGCAACGTTTACAGCCGCTTCCCCATTGGCGGCATTGGCGCGATGCTTGTGATCGACGTGATTCTCTTTGGTGCCCTCGGCCTCACGGTCTGGGCGGTGCAGATGATGTGGATTCCCTTCTTCGCGGCCGGCGTTATCAACGGCGTTGGCCACTACTGGGGCTACCGCAACTTTGAGTGCTCTGACGCGGCGACGAACATTTCGCCCTGGGGCATCCTGATTGGCGGTGAGGAACTGCACAACAACCACCACACCTACCCGAACTCCGCGAAGCTCTCGCAGAAGTGGTTCGAGTTCGATATCGGCTGGATGTGGATCCGCCTCTTCGAAATGCTCGGCCTGGCCAAGGCCCGCAGCACAGGGCCGGTGGCGCACCAGGTACCAGGCAAGCAGACCCTTGATCTCGATACCGCCTGGGCGGTGGTCAACAACCGCTTTCAGGTTATGGCCCGCTATGCCGAAGACGTGGTGAAGCCGCTTGTTAAGCAGGAGCTTGCGAGCTCTTCGAGCGATGCCCGGCGGGCGAAGCGTGCGCTGACCCGGGACGAGTGCCTGGTGGACGATGCCCGGCGCAGCCATATCAATGAGCTGACGAGCGCAAGCCCGAAGCTCGCGACGATCTACGAGTTCCGCCAGCGCCTTCAGGAAATCTGGGCCCAGCGCGGTGGCAATGCTGAGGAACTGCTCGCTTCTCTGAAGCAGTGGTGCCTTGATGCGGAAGCCACCGGGATTCAGGCCCTGAAGGACTTTGTCGCGGAGCTGCGCACCTACAGCGTTCCCAAGGCCGCAACGGCCTGACTAGCCGCGCCCGCTCGCCGGGCGCGTTACATGCGCGGGACTGTGCGAATACCGAGGAGGCTGAGGGCCAGTTCCAGGCGTTCAGCCGTATGCTGGGAAAGCTTCAGGCGCGCGTCGCGTACGGCCGGTTCTGCAGACAGAATCGGGCAGGCTTCGTAGAACCGCATGAAGGCCGTGGCGAGGTCGTAGAGCCAGGCCGTAAGCAGATGCGGAAATCCCTCGGCGGCAACCTGCTCGAGCACTTCCTGGAAGCGGAGCAGCAACACGGCCAACACCCGTTCCTCCTCCGTGCCGAGTTCGACGGCCGTATTCAGTCCCTTGGGATCAATACCCGCGCGGCGGAACACGCTCTGAATGCGGCTGTAGGCGTACTGCAGGTAAGGGGCTGTGTTGCCGTCGAAGGAGAGCATGAGGTCCCAGTCGAAGACGTAGTCGCTCGTGCGGTTCTTTGAGAGATCGGCGTATTTCACCGCCCCAATGCCGACGGCGTTCGCCACATCCCGACGCTCGGCTTCATCGAGCTCCGGATTTTTCTCACCGACGAGGTCATAGGCTCGGTTCACTGCTTCATCGAGCAGGTCGTTCAGCTTCACCACACCGCCATCGCGGGTGGCAAAAGGTTTTCCGTCCCGGCCGAGCATGGCGCCAAAGGGCCGGTGCTCGAGGGAGATGCCATCGCCGGTAAAACCGGCGCGCTCAGCGACGGCGAAGATCTGCTTGAAGTGCAGCACCTGGCGGGTGTCGGTGAGATAAATGGAGCGGTCAGCGGCGAGCTGGCGCACGCGGTAGCGCACGGCTGCGAGATCCGTCGTCGAGTAGAGATAGCCGCCGTCGGATTTCTGCACAATCACCGGCAGCGGCTTGCCGTCCTTGCCGGTGAACTCATCGAGAAACACGCAGCGCGCGCCGTCGTCAATTTCCAGCAGGCCCTCAGCATCAAGATCGGCAACCACCTGAGGTAGATCGTCGTTGTAGGCGCTCTCCGCCATCACGTCGCCCATGGTCAGGGTGGTGCCGAGCCGGTCATAGGTGCTCTGGCAATGGGACAGGGAGATGTCGATGAATTTCTGCCAGAGGGCGCGGGTTTCCGGTTCCCCAGCCTGGAGGGCGACAACCCGTTGCCGGGCCCGCTCGGCGAAATCGGCGTCGCTGTCAAAGCGGCCCTTCGCGGCCCGATAAAAGGTCTCCAGGTCCGAGAGTTCTTCGGAGCCTTCTCCGCTTTCCTCGAGATAGGCGATGAGCATCCCGAACTGCGTACCCCAGTCGCCAACGTGGTTCTGCCGGATCACCGAATGGCCGAGGGCCTCGAGCACACGGGCGATGGCATCGCCGATGATGGTGCTGCGCAGGTGGCCAACGTGCATCTCTTTGGCGAGATTTGGACTGGAGTAGTCGACGACCACCCGCTCTGGAACCGGTACCGGCGTGAGGGCAGGCGCATCAAGGGCGCCAGCCAGAAACTCCGGCTTCAGATGAATATTGATGAAGCCTGGACCGGCCACTTCCAGTTTGGCGGCGAGGTCTTCCACCTCCACCTCGGCCACCACGACCTCGGCGATTTCCCGGGGCTTCCGGCCCAGCGTTTTTGCGGCCGCCATGGCCCCGTTGGCCTGGTAGTCACCGAACTGTGGTTTACCGGAAAGCTTCAGCTGCGCAGGCACGGCGCTGCCGGTTGCGGCTTCGAAAGCCTGGTCAAATCGCTCGGTCAGCAGCGCGCGAAGATTCACGTTGAATTCCCTTTGTCGAGGGCCTGGGAAATCAGGCCGGAGAGACTTCCTCGGCCTGAAGCCCTTGTTCCCGGTTGGC
>JBCDDI010000284.1:0-5346 GCA_039180365.1 Pseudomonadota bacterium | reverse complement strand
GGGAGAGAGATCCTTCCGGTAAACATCGAAGACGAGCTCCGGCAGTCCTACCTCGACTATGCCATGAGCGTCATCGTCGGCCGGGCCCTGCCGGACGTCCGCGACGGGCTGAAACCCGTGCACCGGCGCGTGCTCTTCACCATGAACGAGCTGAACAACACCTTTAACCGCCCCTATATGAAGTCGGCGCGGGTGGTCGGTGACGTCATGGGTAAATACCACCCGCACGGCGACGTCGCCCTCTACGAGGCCGTGGTACGCATGGCCCAGGACTTCGCCATGCGCTACATGCTCGTGGATGGCCAGGGCAACTTCGGCTCCGTTGACGGTGATCCTGCTGCAGCGATGCGTTACACGGAAGTGCGCATGATGCGCATGGCTGGTGATCTGCTCGCGGATCTTGATAAAGAAACCGTCGAGTTCGTGCCGAACTACGACGACACCCTGTCCATGCCCGAGGTCCTGCCGACCCGGGTACCGAACCTGCTTGTTAACGGCAGCTCGGGCATTGCCGTCGGCATGGCGACGAACATTCCGCCACACAACCTTACGGAAGTCATCGACGGATGCCTGGCCCTCCTCGAGGACCCGGCCATCACCATCGACGGCCTGATGGAGTACATCAAAGGGCCCGACTTCCCCACGGCCGGCATCATCAACGGTCGGGCGGGCATCGTGCAGGCCTACCGCTCCGGTCGCGGTCGCATCTATGTGCGGGCCCGGGCCGAAGTGCAGCACGATGACAAGACCAACAAAGACACCATCATCATCACGGAGATTCCCTACCAGCTGAACAAGGCGCGCCTCATCGAGAAGATCGCCGAGCTGGTGAAAGACAAGAAGATCGAAGGGATCACGGAGCTCCGGGACGAGTCAGATAAAGACGGTCTGCGCATCGTGATTGAGCTCCGTCGCGGTGAGCCCGGCGAAGTGGTGCTGAATAACCTCTACGCGCAAACTCAGCTCCAGTCGGTCTTCGGCATCAACTGTGTAGCCCTCGTTGACGATCAGCCCAAGGTCCTGAACCTCAAGCAGATCCTGGAAGCCTTCCTCCAGCACCGCCGCGACGTCATTACCCGGCGCACGATT
The DNA here is from genome assembly GCA_039180365.1 of Pseudomonadota bacterium. Classification (GTDB taxonomy): domain Bacteria; phylum Pseudomonadota; class Gammaproteobacteria; order Pseudomonadales; family Azotimanducaceae; genus SZUA-309. The sequence continues at coordinate 4,257 of JBCDDI010000284.1, read as the reverse complement.
TACCTGCTGCGCCGGGCCAAACAGCGCGGGCACATCCTCGAAGGCCAGGCCGTGGCGCTGGCCAACATTGATGCCGTTATCGAGCTCATCAAGGAGTCTCCGGCGACTGCTGAGGCCAGACAGGCGCTCATGGCCCGAGGCTGGGCCGGCGAAGGGATTGCCGAGCTTCTTGAGCGGGCCGGCTCCGATGCCTGCCGGCCGGAAGATCTCGGCGACGAATTCGGCTTCCGCGAAGGCCTTTACTACCTCTCGGAAGCCCAGGCTCAGGCCATCCTCGAGCTGCGCCTGAATCGCCTCACGGCCCTCGAGCAGGACAAGCTCATCGAGGACTATCAGGGCATTCTCGACGAGATTGCCGACCTCCAGGACATCCTCGATTCCACGGAGCGGCTGCTGACCGTGCTGCGCGAGGAACTCGGCGAAATCCGCGAACAGTACGGCGACGAGCGCCGCACGGAGATCCTTTCCACCCAGGAAGATCTCTCCGTGGAAGACCTCATCAACGAAGAAGACCTGGTGGTGACCATCTCGCACCAGGGGTATGCAAAGACCCAGCCCCTCGACAGCTACCAGGCGCAACGCCGCGGCGGCCGCGGTCGGGCGGCCACGGCCGTAAAAGACGAAGACTTCGTTGAGCACCTGCTCATCGCCAACAGCCACGACACGGTACTCTGTTTCTCGAACCAGGGGAAAGTGTACTGGCTGAAGGTGTATCAGATTCCGCAGGCCAGCCGCGGCGCCAAAGGACGTCCGTTGGTCAACATGTTGCCGCTCGCCGGTGACGAGCGGATCACAACCATTCTGCCGATCCAGAACTACGACGCCGACCACTACATCTTCATGGCCACCGCCAATGGCACTGTGAAGAAAACGCCTCTCGAGCAGTTCAGCCGCCAACGGGCGAGCGGCCTCATTGCGCTGGAACTGGAAGAAGGCAACACGCTCATTGGTGCAGCCCTCACGGACGGCGCCAGCGACGTGCTGCTTGTGGCGAGTTCGGGCAAGGCCGTGCGTTTCAAGGAATCGGATGTGCGCGCCATGGGCCGGACGGCTCGCGGCGTTCGTGGTATCCGCCTGACAGGCACCCACAGTGTGATTTCCCTGATCATTCCGAAGGCCGACGGCTTCGTGCTAACGGCGAGCGAAAACGGCTTCGGCAAGCGCACGGAGGTGACCGAGTTCCCGGTGAAAGGCCGCGGTACGCAGGGCGTCATCGCCATGCAGCACAGTGATCGCAACGGCAACGTTGTGGGGGCCGTGCAGGTGTTTGCCGGTGAAGAGCTCATGCTGATCAGCAATATGGGCACCCTCGTGCGTACGGGTATCGACGAAGTGTCCGTGCAGGGTCGGAACACTCAGGGCGTGCGCCTCATCAATCTGCGCGGCGAGGAGAAGCTCGTTGGTGTGGAGCGGATTGTCGAGCAGGAAGATGCTGGCAACGGAGATGAAGCGGAAGGTGATGACAACTCATGAGCCGCGTCCATAACTTCTCCGCAGGGCCGGCAGCGCTACCGACCGAGGTGCTTGAGAAAGCCAGCGCGGAAATGCTCGACTATGCCGGCACCGGCATGTCGGTCATGGAGATGAGCCACAGAAGCAAAGCCTTTGTGGATATCGCCGAGCGTGCTGAGGCGAGCCTTATCGAGCTCCTCGAGATCCCCGACGACTATCAGGTGCTGTTCCTCCAGGGAGGCGCCACGCTGCAGTTCGCCATGGTGCCGATGAACCTCCTCAATGGGGCTGCGCGGGCCGACTACGTGAACACCGGTTCCTGGTCGAAGAAGGCGATCAAGGAAGCCGGCCGCTTCTGCGACGTGAACGTCGCGGCAACGTCCGAGGCAACCAACTTCGATTGTATTCCGCCGGTGTCCGAGTGGGCCCTGTCGAGCGACGCGGGATATCTGCACCTCTGTTCGAACGAAACCATTGGCGGCGTGCAGTTCCAGGAGTTCCCGGAGGGCATCCAGTGTCCGGTGGTGGCAGACATGTCCTCGGACATCCTGTCCCGGCCCGTGGATGTCAGCCGCTTCGGCCTGATTTATGCCGGCGCACAGAAAAACATCGGTCCGGCCGGTCTCACGGTTGTGATCGTTCGCAAGGAACTCCTCGGCCGTGCTGGCGCTGGCGTACCGAGCATGCTCGACTACGCCGTACACGCTGAGGCGGACTCCATGTCCAATACGCCGCCCACCTATGCCTGGTACCTCGCCGGGCTGGTCTTCGACTGGCTGAAAGCCCAGGGTGGCCTCACGGGCATGGCCGAGGTGAATGCGCGGAAGGCCGGCAAGCTCTACGGCGCGATTGACGCGAGCAATTTCTATCAGTCGCCGGTGGCCGTGGAAAACCGCTCGCGCATGAACGTTCCCTTTACCTTGCCGGATCCGGAGCTCGACGGTGTGTTCCTGGCCGCCGCGGAAGAACGCGGCCTCACGAATCTGAAAGGCCATCGCAGTGTCGGTGGCATGCGGGCCAGCATCTACAACGCCGTGCCGGAAGCGGCCGTGGACGCCCTTGTTGAGTTCATGGGTGAGTTCGAGCGTGAGCAGGGCTGACCCCGGCAAGCTCGACACCCTGGAGGCGGTGCGGGAGCGTATCGACGCCATCGACCAGGAGCTGACGCAGCTTCTGAATGACCGCGCGGCGTGTGCCTTGCGCGTCGGCGAGATCAAGCAGGCAGATCCAAGCGGTGAAGCGCCCGTCTTCTATCGTCCAGAGCGGGAAGCGCAGATTCTGGCGCGCATCCAGGCGGACAATCCGGGACCGCTGCCGGACGAAGACCTGGCTCGGCTTTTCCGGGAAGTCATTTCCTGCTGCCTGAACCTCGAGCAGCCGCTGACCATCGCTTATCTGGGCCCGGCCGGTACTTATACGGAAACGGCCGCCATCAAACAGTTCGGCCACTTTGCCCGGACGCAGTCTTTAAGCTCCATTGACGAGGTGTTCCGGGAGGTTGAGTCCGACGGCGTGCACTACGGTGTGGTCCCTGTGGAGAACTCCACGGAAGGTATGGTGAATCACACCCTCGACTGCTTCATGGATTCGAAGCTCAAGATCTGTGCCGAGGTGGAGCTACCCATTCACCATGCGCTCATGGCGGCGACCAACGCAGGCTCCGCGGAGATTGACGAGATCGTCTCCCATTCGCAGTCGCTGGCTCAGTGCCGCAGCTGGCTCGACGCACACTATCCCGGCGTCGACCGCACGCCCGTGAACAGCAATGCAGAGGCTGCGCGGCTTGTCGCCGACGGTACGGACGGTAAAAACCGGGCCGCCATAGCCGGGGAGATGGCGGCCGAACGCTACGGCCTCCGGATTCTCGCGAGCAATATCGAGGACAACGCGGACAACAAAACCCGCTTCCTCGTCATCGGTAAACAGAAGGTGGGTCCGAGCGGGCGCGACAAGACCTCGCTGCTCGTCTCCACGCGGAACGAGCCCGGCGCTCTCTATCAGGTACTTGGACCCTTCCACAATCACGGCATCAGTCTCTCGCGGATCGAAACGCGACCGGCGAAGTCCGGCTCCTGGTCCTACGTGTTTTTTATCGACTTCGACGGCCACCAGTCCGACCCGGCCATTCAGGCTGTGCTCGCGGAAGTAGCGGATGTGGCCATGGAAGTCAGACCGCTTGGCTCCTATCCACAGGCCGTGGTCTGACCGCGAGCTCGACAGGACAAAAAACGTTATGACTGCCCTCAAAGGCCCAGTGCATCCCGGCGTTGCCGGTCTCACGCCCTATCAGACCGGCAAGCCCATCGACGAGCTCGCCCGCGAGCTTGGCATCACGGACATCATCAAGCTGGCCAGTAACGAGAATCCCCGGGGCCCGGGACCGCTGGTGCAGGAAGCCGTTGCGGCGGCAGGCCGGGAGCTCTCCCGCTATCCCGATGGCGGCGGCTATCTGCTGAAGCAGGCGCTCGCGAAGAATCTCGATGTCGCTCCTGAAAGACTGACGCTCGGCAACGGCTCAAACGACGTCCTCGATCTTGTCGGCCGTATCTCTCTGACCCCCGGGGCGGAGGTTCTGGTGACCGCCCACGCCTTCGTCGTGTATCGCCTTGTTGCAGCGAGCTCTGGTGCGACCCTTGTGGAAGTGCCGGCGAAAAACTATGGCGCTGATCTCCCAGCCATGGCGGCGGCTGTGACGGATCGTACTGCCGAATGAGAGCAAATATACCGTTATAGTTCACTGAAGCATATTAATATGCCGTTTGTTTGTCTCCTGGTCTAAATGATCCCTTATAGCCTATTATGCCT
>JBCDDI010000283.1:0-5376 GCA_039180365.1 Pseudomonadota bacterium | reverse complement strand
CGAGTACTGGTCGAACAGCTGCTGTTCCCACCCGCGCCAGGGTGAGGAAATGAGCACCGCCGTGCATCGACGCCTTGAGCAGGAACTCGGCATGACGGCGATGCTCAGCTACGCCTATAAGTTTGAATACTCAGCCCCGTTCAAGGATCTCGGTACGGAACATGAGCTCTGCTGGGTGTACATCGGTCAGACGGATCGGAGCCCGGTCATCAACACCACAGAAATCATGGACTGGCGCTGGATAGCACCGGATCAGCTGTCGGCGGAGATCGCCGCGGAACCAGAAAGCTTCACCCCCTGGCTCAAGCTCGAATGGGACCGGCTGACCAGCGATTTCTCCGATCGCCTGCCGGCTTAGCACCGCTCGGCGGACCATAGGCTCCCCCGGTTTCCAGGCAGCGAAATTTTTAAAATTTCTTTAACCCCTTTTCCCGAGCCACAGCGTTTACCTCTCTGAACGCCCCATAACGCGGGCGCCCTAAGAGGAAACGACATGTCAGAGCTCATGCAGCGCCGCCCCCGCCGCGGCATCATCATCGCCGCGGTCTGCGCGGTGCTAATCGGTTGCTCCAGCGCGGATCCGGAATCGACAGACCCCGGAGACGGCAGCAGCAGCAGCGCCAGGGCGAAGCCCGCGGAAACGCGGCAGGAAATTGTCCTTGAGGAGCAGGACGCCGCCGGCCCATACCGTAGCGCGGAGATCAAACACGAACAGCAACGCGGCGATTTACCCCAGCGCCAGGTCATGCCCGCGCATAAAGCAGTGCTCGCCGAATCCGTTCTCCTGCCCCGGTCCGCTGGCCAGATGAATCTCGACGGCCTGCGACTGCCCGGCGAACCGCTGGATCGCGAAGCTTACAACCACTTTGACACCAATCCTGTGCACCTCGTCAGCGAGTCGCCGGTATCCACCTTTTCGATCGACGTGGACACGGCTTCCTACGCCAACGTACGCCGCCTGCTGAACCAGGGCGCCCTGCCCCGGCACGACGCGGTCCGTGTGGAAGAAATGATCAACTACTTCTCCTACAGCTACCCCACCCCAACCGTGGCTGACGAACCCTTCGCCGTTTACACGGAAGTGGGACCCAGCCCCTGGCACGAGGCCCGGCAACTTCTGCACGTGGGGATCAAAGGCTACGAAGTGCCTGAGGAGGATCTGCCACCGGCAAACCTGGTGTTTCTCATCGACGTCTCCGGCTCCATGCAGAGCCCGAACAAGCTCGGCCTGCTGAAATCGTCCATGAAAATGCTTGCCAAGCGTCTGGCGCCGGAAGATCGCCTGGCTATCGCCGTCTACGCCGGTGCCGCTGGCACAGTGCTGGAATCCACGCCCGGCAGCGATCGGGCGAAAATCCTCTCAGCCATCGATCAGCTCACGGCCGGCGGCTCAACAAACGGCGGCGCGGGTATCCGACTGGCCTACTCCCTGGCCGAGCAGGGATTCATGGAAAACGGCATTAATCGCGTCATTCTGGCCACCGACGGCGACTTCAACGTTGGCACCACAGACACGGAATCCCTGAAAAATCTCGTGGAAGCAAAACGTGAGTCCGGTGTGGCGCTGACCGTGCTTGGTTTCGGTGGCGGCAACTACAACGACGCGCTCATGCAGGAGCTCGCCCAGATCGGCAACGGCAACGCGGCTTACATCGACACCCTGAGCGAAGCCCGCAAGGTGCTCGTAGAAGAGATCGGCGCCACCCTGAACATGATCGCCAAGGATGTGAAGATTCAGATCGAATTCAATCCGGAGACCGTCGCCGAATACCGGCTGATCGGCTACGAGACACGCCACCTGGAACGCGAGGACTTCAACAACGACGCCATCGACGCGGGCGACATCGGCGCCGGCCACACGGTTACGGCCCTCTACGAGATCGCTCTGACCGGCTCTGACGGCACCCTGATGGATCCCCTGCGCTACGGTTCTGACAAAGCAGCGGACGCCGAGGCGACCAGCAGCAGCAACGAACTCGCTTTCCTGAAGCTCCGCTACAAGCTGCCCGATGAGGATGTCAGCCAGCTCATCACCCGCCCGATCGATAAGCAGGCGATCATTGGCGATCTCGGCGGAACCAGCGACAATTACCGCTTCTCGGCCGCCGTAGCCGGCTTCGGACAGATTCTCCGGGGCAGCGAGTACACGGGAAGCTTCGATCTGGAAGCTGCCGCTACGCTCGCAGGCTCCGCCCGGGGCGAAGACGCTTTCGGCTATCGCGGCGAGTTTATGAGTCTGGTTCGGACCGCCGACGCGCTCGCCGGCAGCTAGGCTGGATGGGCACCGCGGTGACGGTGATGCAGAGCAGATGACGAGATGAGAAATGGCGCCCCGGCTGAGGCCGGGAGCGCCGCGTCCAGCAGCTCAGGGGAAACCGCCGAAGCTCCGGACGAAGCGCTGATGCTGGCCTACGTGGCAGGAGACGCTGCCGCGTTCGATGCGCTCTATGCGCGGCACAAAGGGCCTCTCTATCGCTACTTCAAACGGCAGCTGCCAGAAGCGGAAGCCAACGACTGTTTTCAGACGCTCTGGCTGAAGCTCATCGACCATCGCGACCGTTACCGGGACGACGCTCCCTTCAGAAACTTCCTGTTCACCCTGGCCCACAACGTACTCATGGATCAGCATCGGAAAAACATGCGGAATAGCGAGCGCACGAGCGAGCAGGATTTCGACGAGCTCGCCGCAAGCACTCCGGATCCGGCCGACAGCTCAGCCCGGAGTCAGCTGAGGTCCCGCCTTTACGGGCTGATTGCCGCGCTGCCGCTGGCGCAGCGTGAGGCCTGGCTCCTGCGCCAGGAGACCGACCTGTCGACGCAGGAAATCGCCGAGGTTACGGGCAGCTCCGAGGAGGGCATCAAGAGCCGACTCCGCTACGCCCGCAACAAGCTGAAGGAAGGAATGGCACGCTATGCCGGATAAGCCTGACGCCGAGCAGCCCGACTGGATCGAAGACCTCTACGCCGAAGGTGCCGATGAGCAGCCGCCGGCGGCCATCGACGCAACGATTCGCGAGGCTGCGCGGAGCCACGGGGTAACCCCCTGGTACCGCGACCCACGACACCTGACGGGCCTCGCGGCGGCGGCAAGCTTTGTCCTTGTTGTGCTGATTGGCTTTTATGGGCCAGAACCGGATATGTCCGCGCCGGAAGTCATGCCGAGTGAGGTCGCAATGCCGACCGTCGATGGACAGATACTGAGCAGCCCGGACGAAGAGGCAGTGCTCGGCGCCGGGGAACGGGAAGCCGCCTTGGAGCCACTGAGCTTCAGCGAGGGCCTGGCCTATGAACGGCTGCCAGCCGCATCCGTTGACGCCACTCAGAATCTCGCTGAGTCGCCAAGCCTTGAAGAAGCAGCGCCAGCGGCCCGCCAGGAGCTCGCGCGGAAGCGGGAGACGCCGACGCCGGCAAGCCGCGGGGCCTCCGCGGCAACAGCACCTGCAGCGACGGCCGCCCCGCGTGATCTGCCTAGCAGTGCAAAAGCTCGCTCTCCCGAGACCGTGACTTATACGGCGGACGTCGCGGCTGCAGCAACTGCGGTAGACGAGGCGGAAGACGCGAACGAGGCAGATGCGGTAGCTTCGCCGGAACAGGGCCAAGACGGCGCGCTTTCACTGGCGACGGCCCTTCCAGCGACGGACCTGCCACTCAGTGCAACGGACACGGCCGATCTCGAAGCACGCCTCCAGGAAGCATGCGGCCCCTTGCCGGGAACGCCTGATAACCGTCGCTGGGAAGAAGACGGCGACGGCCTTTATCTCGTCCTCGAAGCGGCGGACGGAGCAAGCTACTTCCGCTGTGGCCAGGATCCCGCCTCCCCTGCGGTGGAAAGCAGCTGGTATGAGATCCCGCGCCCGGACCCGCTCCCCTCAGAGCAGTAGCAGCCAGAGGCCAACCACCACCAGCGCAGCACCCAGCACCTCCCGGCCCTTCACCTGCTCGCCGAAAAACCACACAGAGGCGGCGAAGGTGAAGAGCAGTTCAACCTGTCCGAGGGCACGGACCAGACCGGCGTTAACCAGGGTCATGGCCGTGAACCAGCAGGCCGAGGCAACGGCGCCGACCAGTCCAACCCAGATTGAGATGCGGAAACTCCGGACCACCCGGCCAAGCTCCCCCGGTTCCCGGGCGAGGAGATAAGCGCCCATGAGTAAAGACTGCAGCGTCACGGTTACGGCCAGCGTCAGCCCCGCGCGCATCAGGAAGTCGCCCTCCCCAAGGGACAGCGCCGCCGCCCGATAGCTCACCGCAGAGACGGCAAAGCCGGCGCCGCTTGCAACGCCCAGCCAGAGCGCCCGGTTGCCGCGCAATCGATTGAGGCGACCGGGATTGGATAACACCAGCACCCCAAACAGGCTTACAAGGATACCGCCCGTCGCTGTGAGCGTCATGGTGTCGCCGAGGATCACGAGACCGAAGAGTGCCGTCTGCGCTGCCTCGGTTTTTGAGAAGGCTGTACCAACGGCAAAGTTATCGTGGGTGAAGGAGGCGACGAGAAAGGCTGTGCCGAGAATCTGGGCGATGCCGCCAAAGAGACAGTAGGCGAGAAACTCCCCATGGACTGCCGGTACCACCCCGCGGCTCGCCAGCCAACTGAAATAAAGCCAGACAAAAGGCAGCGCGAAGCAGAAGCGCGTGTAGCTGGCGCCGTTGACGGACAGATCGCCGGTGACCCGTTTCTGCAGTACCGACCGCACGTTCTGCAGGAACGCCGCGAAGATCGTGACGGGGATCCAGAGTTCCACAATCAACGCAGTGCGTAGCGGCGAATCTGTTCGGGTCGATCGGAAAGCCAGCGAAAACGGCTGACGAGGATCAGCGCCGCAACACCAAGACCGGCAATGAGCCCCACCCAGAAGCCCCGCACTCCAGTCAGCCCTTCGATCTCGACGAGGCCAAAACCGAGCACAATGCCAACGGGCAGCCCCACGCCCCAGTAGCTCAGCATGGCAATCCACATCGTCGCCCGGGTGTCCTTGAAGCCCCGCAGTGCCCCCACGGCGGTGACCTGTGAATCATCAAAGAACTGATACAGCGCGACAAAAATGAGCAGATCCGCGGCCATAAGCACGACGGCCGCTTCCGAGCTGTAGAGTCCCGCGAGGGTCTCGCGGAAGGTGAAGACGATCAACGCCGCAAAGAGGGCAAAGACGAGCGACAGCCCGATGGCCACCCATCCCGATCGCTGCGCAGCAGGCAGGTCCCCGGCACCGACGTTAAAGCCGACGCGGATGGAAACAGCCATACCAAGGGCCAGAGGCACCATAAAGGTGATACCACCAACGTTGGAGGCGATGACGTGGGCGGCGACGGCCTCGGCACCGAGACGGCCAATAAGCAGCGTGATCACCGAGAAAAGACTGATCTCCATGAAGT
>JBCDDI010000282.1:0-5377 GCA_039180365.1 Pseudomonadota bacterium | reverse complement strand
CGACGAAGCCACCCTGCGCCGGGGTGCTTCCCTCTTCGAACAGGAACTGCTTGCGCTGCCTTCGGTTTCTCGCGTATCCATGCTCGGCACCCGCGACTATGAGATCGCCATTGAAGTCAGCGAAGAGGCTCTCCGTCAGTTCGATCTGACGATGACGGATGTCGCCAATGCGATCCGCGGCTCCTCTCTGAATCTGTCCTCTGGCGAACTGAAAACAGAAGCCGGTGACCTGCTGCTGCGCACTAACGCCAAGCGCGAGCGTGGCCAGGACTTCGCCAACATCCCGATCCGCGGCGAGCCGGACGGCAGCGTCCTGCGCCTGGAAGACGTTGCGACGATCCGCGATGGTTTCGTCGACGTGGACCTGATCAACGAATTCGAAGGCCGCCAGAGCGTGTTCATCAACGTGCAGAAATCCGAGGCGGAAGACGCGCTCGCGATTGCCGCCGACGTGAAAGCGCTGCTCGAGAATTACCGACCCATCAATGGCGTCGACATCGGTGTTTGGCAGGATCAGACAGAAGCGCTGGAGGGCCGTCTGAGCCTGCTGCTGCGCAACGGCCTGCTCGGTTTCGCGCTGGTCTTCCTGTTCCTCGTGCTCATGCTCGATCTGAGGCTCGCACTCTGGGTTGCCATGGGCGTGCCGATCTCCTTCCTGGGGGCGTTCCTGGCTTTCGATTTCTTCGGCGTAAACCTGAACATGATGTCGCTCTTTGCACTGATCGTCGTACTCGGCGTTGTGGTGGACGATGCGCTGGTCGTGGGCGAAAACATCGTGACGGAGCAGGAATCGGGAAAACCGGGCCTCGAAGGGGCCATTGCGGGCGTCCGTGGCGTGTTCAGCCCCGTATTCATCGGCGTAGTCACAACGATGGCAGCGTTCGCCCCCTTGTTGCTGGTAACGGGTACCTTTGGCCAGATTTTCGTCCACGTTCCCATCGTCGTGATCGCCGTGCTTACGGTGTCGCTGATCGAAGTGTTCCTGATTCTTCCGGCACACCTGGCGCATCCGGGAAAGTGGAGCCGTTGGCCCCTCGATGCCATCCAGGGCGCCATCAGCCTTGGGCTGCAGCGTTTTCGCGACGGTCGCGTCGTGCCGGCCGTGAGCGCTGCTGTCCGCTACCGTTACCTGACGCTCGCGGCCGGCGTCGGCATGCTGGTGCTCGCCTTCATGCTGGTCGCAACCGGGGCAGTACGCTTCATCTTCTTCCCCTCGCTGGAAGCAGACTACATGCGTGCAGAACTCGAGTTTCCCATCGGCACCCCCTTTGCGGTGACCCAGGAAGCCGCGGAACAGCTGGTCGCCGCAGCGCACCAGGTCAACGACAACGTTGGCGGCACAAGCTTCAAGTCCGTGAGCGTGACCATCGGCGGCCGCATGAGCTCCGCCGGTGGGCCGGGCAGCAGCACGAGTTCGACGGTGGCGAGCCACCTCGCCTCGGTGCAGGTGCAACTCACGGAAGAGCCTCTGCGTTCCTTGTCCGCCCGTGAACTCGAGCGGCTCTGGCGGGCACAGGTTGGGACGATCGCGGGCGTTGAAAAGCTGTCGTACGTTGCCGAGTTCTTCCGGGGCGGCTCAACGGTAGGCTTCGACCTCTCTCATCAGAACGAAAGCGCGCTGCTGGCAGCAGTGGCAACGCTGCGAGCCGAGATGAGCGAAAGGCCCGCCATCTACGACATCCAGGATTCCGTGAGCCTCGGCAAGCGGCAGTTCGATATCACCCTGACGCCGGCCGGTGAGGCCGCCGGCCTGACACCGGCGGACGTTGCCCGACAGCTCCGGCAGAACTTCTTCGGCGAGGAAGTGCAGCGTATTCAACGGGGCAGGGACGAGCTCAAGGTCATGGTTCGCTATCCGCCAGAGCAGCGGCGCAGCACGCGCGACTTCTACAACGTACGCCTCACGCTCCACGACGGCACCCAGGCACCGCTCGGCGCTATGGCGCAGGTGACGGAATCGCGCAGCTATTCGGAGATCAAACGGATCGACGGACGACGCATCATCTCCGTCTCCGGCGAAGTGGATACGGCCCTTGCCACCCCCGGTGAGGAGAACGCGGCACTCACGGCAACCCTTGCCGAGCTCAAGACTCAGTACCCGGGGCTTCAGGTCAGTGCCGGTGGCTTCAGCCGGGATCAGGCCCGGGACCTGGGCTCTCTCGCGCAGCTCATGGGTGTGGCCATGCTCATCATTTACAGCCTGCTCGCCTCGCAGCTGAAAGGCTACGTTCAACCCCTTGTTGTGCTCGCGGGGATACCGTTCGGCGCTGCCGGCGCCCTGGTCGGCCACTATCTGCTCGGCTTCGACCTGTCTTTCATCTCACTGTTTGGCATGGTGGCTCTCTCCGGCGTGGTCGTGAACGACTCCCTGGTCCTCGTAGACCGCTACAACATGCTGCGTCGAACCACCGAGCTTTCGGTGCAGGAGGCGCTCATCGCTGCGTCGCAACGACGCTTCCGGGCAATCTTCCTCACCACCGTGACCACAGCCCTGGGGCTGACCCCCATGCTCTTCGAGAAGAGCATCCAGGCACAGTTCCTGGTTCCCATGGCCGTGAGCCTCGCAACAGGCATTGTCTTTGCGAGCTTCATCATCCTGTTCCTGGTACCGGCGCTGATCATGGTCCAGGAAGATCTCCGCCTTCTCTTCCGACGCGTGGCGAGTCCGGCCCGACCTGTGGCCCCTGCCTGACCGATCGGCTGGCCTCGTCTGTGGTCTAATAAAGGAATGGAGTAAGGGAACCCCAATGGACTGGATCCGTTTCTGCCATCGCCTCCCCCGCGCCGTTGCGCATTGCGGGGCCGTGCTCTGCCTGGCGCTCATGAGCGACGCGCAGGCGGACGAAGGCTGGGCCGCGGCTCGGCAGGTCGCCGGTGTGCCCGTGGAGTCCCGGCCCACGGACTCAGGCTTTCACGAACACCGGGGAGCCATTGCCGTGTGCACGGATCTCGATGGCCTCGAGTCCTTCGTTGCCGATACGAGCCAGTTCGCCGACTGGATTCCCTTCACACGCAGCGTCGAACTGCTGAGCAGCTCTGAGAACGACTTCGTTTATTACGTGCGCAGCACAACGCCATGGCCGCTGAACGACCGGGATATGGTCTATCGGGTCACGCGCGGGCCAACCACAAACGAAGGTCTGAAATTGTCCATGGTGGGCCTGCCCGACTATCAGCATCCGGCGCAGAACGCGACCCGCCTTGTGGCCGCGGAAGGCCAATGGCGTCTATGGCCGGCGGCCGATGTGATCAACGTCGAGTACCAGCTCTACGTCCATCCAGGGGGTGTCCCAGCCTTCGCGGCCAATCGTCGCCTCGCTACCGTTGTGGGCCGAACCCTCGCCAATCTGGCCGCGCGCTTCCCCTGCACGACAAGCTGAGCGCGCGTTCCCGTCGACACAGAGACGGCGCTCACGACAGACGAGCGGCGGGCAGGCTAGAATCCTTCTTACAAGGAAGTTGCGGATAAGCCCCAGCACATCGTGTCTGCCATCGAACGCGAAGAGTACGATCTGACCCCGCGCCAGATCGAAGTCCTGAATCTCATCGGTCGGGGCTTAAGCAACCGCGACATCAGCGAAGCGCTCGGGATCTCCGTAAACACCGTAAAAGTGCACGTGCAGGCCCTCATGCAGGCACTGGACGTTTCGAACCGCACCGAGGCCGTTTTCATCTACGAGCGCCTCAAGCAAACGGCCCAATCGGAAACCGGCCGGGCCCTCGCCCTCGCCGGTGATCGCGGCCGCCCGACCATCGCCGTGCTGCCTTTCGCAACAGGTGCCGGCGCCGAACTCGACTATCTCTCAAGAGCCCTCTGCGAAGACCTGGGCAGCCGCCTCGGCGAATGGAAGTGGTTCCCGGTGCTCGGCTATTCGGCCAGCGCCGAGCTCGACGGCAGCGACTACCAGGGGGCTCAAGCGCTTGGGGCCCAGTATTGCGTGAGCGGTCATGTGCAGCAGTTCGGCGATGCGCTGCGCATCAGCGTCGAGCTTGTGCACGCACCCGATGGTGCCGTGCTCTGGTCCGACCAGCTGCATGGTGCCAGCGCCAATGTGTTCAGCTTTATCGAGGAAGCGGCGCGGACCATCGTCGGGCAGATGGCACCGGAACTGCTGCGCCGCGACGGTGAACACGGCGACGCCCGATCTTTTCCCGCCTGGAATGAAGCTTCCCGGGCCATGTGGCACATCTACGTGGGCGATCGGGAACACTCGGCGCTCGCCGCCGAGGCCTGGGAACGGGCCATCGAGCTCGACCCGAATCTCGTCTATGGCTGGTATGCAAAGGCTGCCGGCCTTTACCAGCGGGTCTTCAGCCAGTGGTCCGAAGATGCGAAGCAGGACATGGCCGAGTTTGTGGCCGCAGCCGAACGCTGCGTCACCCTGGACATCACCGACTCGGCGGCGCAGGAAATCTGCGGCTTCGCTCGCATGGTCACCGGCCGGAAAGCGGATGCCATCACCCATCTGGAGCGCGCCGTTGCTCTGAATCCCAGCAACGCACAGGCCTACAGTGAGCTTGGTCAGGCTTACACCTTCAGCGGCCGTTACGATGACGGCATCGCCGCCTTTGAAGAAGCCCTGCGCCTGAATCCCCAGGGCGACTCAACCTGGTCCGTGAAGGCCGGCATCGCTTTCGCCTACTTTCTGATGGACGAGCCGGAAGAGGCCGTTAGCCAGCAGCGGGGAGCCGTCGCCATCAATCCGGGCATCGTCACACCGCAGGTGTTTCTCGCCGCTTACCTGGCCGCCAGCGGCGAGCAGGAAGAAGCCGAGCGCCAGGCTCAAGAAGTACTGGAGCGGGATCCGGGCTTTCGAATTATCACGGTAGCCCGCTCCCTCGGCGTCGTCTCCGAGCCGCTCCGGGAGCGCTTCATGGCGGCAGCGGCTCAAGCCGGCTTCGAGTAAAGCACCCACCTCAAGGCCGGCGCCCGTTCAGCGCTAGGCGGCCGATAGATGCGCGTCGATCACCGCCAGAAAAGCAGGGCCATATTTCGCGAGCTTGCGCTCGCCGATCCCACTGATACCGCCAAGGTCCGCAAGGTCTCGCGGCAGGCGCGCGCACATCTCCTGGAGCGTGCGGTCGTGAAAGACCACATAAGGCGGCACACCCTGCTCCTCTGCGAAGCTGCGCCGACAATCTCGGAGCGCTTCCCAGAGCCCAACGTAGATCTCCGCCGGCAGCGGTGTGCGGGTTTCACGCGTCCGGCGCCGGGCTTTGCGATCCCGGCGCAGGGTGACCGTTTCCTCGCCGCGTAACACGGGCCGGCAGGACTCGTTCAGAATCAGGGCACCAAAGCGGTCGATGGCGACATCAAGATAGCCGCGACCGACCAACTGGCGGAAGACGCTGCGCCACTGATCGGTTTCCAGATCTT
>JBCDDI010000281.1:0-5385 GCA_039180365.1 Pseudomonadota bacterium | reverse complement strand
GAGATAAATGGCTCATAGCTGCCCCAGTGGGTGTCTCGGCTGTTCCCGACGAAACAAACACGGTGCGCCCAGTTAGCGCTCGCCCGCCGTTCCCGTCGACTGCCTGACCCTGGCGGTCAGCTCCTTCCTGATCGCGCTGACTTCCATCGCCGCGCTGAATGCCTTTCTCATCGAGCCCATCGCCCGGCAGTCGGCCAACGACGAAGCGGCCCTGCTTGTGCTCTCGGCACAGACCTGGGTTGAGCTGCCGCCGGCGGCGCGCCCCTACTTCGAACTGGAGCTGGCGGAAAACCACGATCTGATCATCAGCTCCGATCGTCGGGAGCTGGCGAAAGCCACGCTGGAACAGCCCTACCTCAGCCTGGTGCAGGATCAGCTCGGCGAGCGCCTCGGCGAGCCTGTGACCCTTCTCGAAGGTGATGAACTCATCTGGCTCGATATCGGTATGGGCGGGTACCAGCTGCAGATTGGCTTCTCTCCCTCCCGGCGGGACATCCAGCCGCTCTATGTCGGCATCATCATCTTTGGCCTCGGTGCAGCCATCGTTTTCCTCACGTCGCTCACCATCGTTCAGCGCATCACCCGGCCGCTGGTGCAGGCGGCCGATCGCGCCGAGTCCTTTCGAGGCGGCGAGGACTTCGAGCCGCTGCCCGAGGAGGGGCCTCGGGAGCTGGTATCCCTGGCGCGGAACTTCAACACCATGGCTCGAGAGATTGCCACGCTGCTTTCCAACCGGACGACGCTCCTGGCGGGTATTTCTCACGACCTCAGAACGCCCTTAACCCGCATGCGTCTGGCGCTGGAACTCCTGCCGGACGGTGTGGATCCGAAACTCATCGAACGCTTCGAGCGCAATCTGGAAAACATGGACGCCCTTATCGGCGATGCGCTGCGCTTCGCCCGGGGTGCCAGCGAAGGTCGCCAGCCGGTGGCGGTGGCGAACTTCGTGGCGGAAGTGGTCGACAGCTACCACGCGGCCATTCCCTTCGAAGTGGTTGGCAGCGAAGATCTCGAGTTGCCCTTAGCCCCGGGTGCGCTGAAAAGGGTGCTGAGCAATCTCATTGGCAACGCTCAGCAGCACGGGGAGTCAGTGCGCGTGCGGCTCGAAGGGGCGGAGATTCATGTCCTGGACGAGGGTCCCGGGATCCCCGAGGAGTTCCGGGAGCAGGTCTTCCAGCCTTTCTTCCGCCTCGACAGCGCGCGCAGCAGTACCACGGGCGGCAGCGGTCTCGGACTCGCCATTGTGCTGCAGCTCTGCCAGGCGCAGGGCTGGCGAGTACGCATCGAAGACCCGCCGGGCGGCGGTACGGATGTGGTGGTCACCCTGGCTTACTGAGCGTACAGCCCAGGTTTTTTCGGCCAGTTTCGCGAAGATTCCCGGGGGAACGGTGCAATAAATCACCGGCCGCCGGGCACTGGAAACAAAATGACACAAAAAGCCGAGGCGACGTAATCGTGGGGAAACAGCTTTCCCCCATAGTGACCATGCCACGAGACGAGAAGCACGGATTCGGGTATCTGCTGAGGCCCTCGCGGGCCTCATCCGAGTTCACCGCCGACCGACTCGCGGTCTCAATCCCCTTGAGACCTGGCCTGTGTAAGTCCTCGATCTTCTGATCCAGGAAAGAAGGGTAATAGGTCACCTCTAAACCGCCGGCTCCCTCTCCAGGCCGGCGGTTTTCTTTTTTCTGCTTCAGCCGTTTTGCTGGAACAGATGCACGTCGCGCTGCGGGAAGGGAATGGAGATGTCTTCCGCGTCGAAGGTCACCTTCACTTTCTCCATAAGGTCGAAGTAGAAGCCCCAGTAGTCGGAGGCGTTCACCCACACCCGCACCGTGATGTTCACGGAGCTGTCGGCGAGCTCTGAGACCACAATCTGCGGTGCCGGATCTGAGAGGCTGCGCTCGTCTTCATTGACCAGCCGTTCGATGGTGCTCTTGGCTTTGGCGATGTCGTCGCCGTAGCCGATGCCGAACACAAAATCCACGCGGCGGGTCGCTTCCATGGAGAAGTTGGTGATGATGCCGTTTGAGATGGCCCCGTTCGGCACAATGATCACCTTGTTATCCGGCGTCTTCATGATCGTGTTGAAGATCTGGATTTCGTGCACGGTCCCCATGACGCCTTGTGCCTCGACAAAGTCACCGACCTTGTAAGGGCGGAACATCAGCACCAGCACACCACCGGCGAAATTCGAGAGACTGCCCTGCAGGGCCAGACCGACGGCGAGGCCAGCGGCACCCAGAACGGCGATAAAGGATGTGGTCTCGATGCCGATCATGGAAGCCACGCTGATCAGCAGCAGTGCCTTCAGACCGATCGATGCGAGGCTGGTCAGGAAGCGGGCCAGCGTCGGCTCCGTATTGCTCCGTTCCATGCCCGCAGCGACGACGCGGACGAAGCGGTTGATGATCCAGAGACCGATGATGAGAACCAGAATGGCCAGCACGAGCTGGGGCCCGTAGGTCATGCCGAGATCGACGGCCTTGTCCACATATCCGGCCATCTGTTCTGTCGAGATTTCTTCCATGATGCAAACCCTCCCTTGGTCGCAGTTTCTTGATTTTCGGACCGCGCATGATGCCTGCTTGCCCGACGTCGAACAACGCGGAAAAGCCCTGAATTCCTGGTGTAAGTGCGCCTGTACAGCCAGTTGGTCATCACCTACTCTTGCGGGTTTACGCTGGGGGATCAGGAAAAATGCGCGGACTCGCGGGGATGCTGCTCATCCTGGCGCTCGCCGGTTGTGAGAGCGCCTACTATGGAGCCTGGGAGAAGGTTGGCGTGCATAAGCGCGACATCCTCGTTGACCGGGTCGAAGATGCCTCAGACGCGCAGCAGGAAGCCAAAGAAGAGTTTCAGAGCGCCCTTGAGAAATTCTCCAGCGTGGTCGAGGTGCCCCCCTCTGAGCTGAAGGATACCTACGAAGAGTTAAGCGATGCTTTCGACGATGCGGAGTCCCGGGCCGAAAAGGTGCGGGATCGCATCGAGTCAGTGGAAGATGTGTCCGATGCACTCTTTGAAGAGTGGGGTGAAGAGGTGGACCAGATCACCAACTCACGGCTGCGCTCGGCGAGTGCCGAGCAGCTGCGCAGCTCGCAGAGCCAGTATCGAGAGCTCATTGGCTCCATGCGTCGCGCAGAGTCGAAGATGGACCCTGTGCTCGATGCCTTTCGCGATCAGGTGCTGTTTCTGAAGCACAACCTTAACGCGCAAGCCATAGCCTCCCTCGAGGGTGAGCTCGGCATGATTGAAACGAACGTGGCCGCGCTGATTCGGGATATGGAAGCGTCCATCGCCCGCAGCGAGGCCTTCATCGAAGAGATGCAACTCCTGGGAGGTGAAGCATGAAAGCCATCGGATGGCTCATTGGGATAATCCTGCTCGTAGTGGTGGGTCTGGGCGTTTACCTGGTCATGAACGCCGGCGACCTCATCAAAACCGCGGTGGAAACGATCGGCCCGCGCTATCTTGGCGTAGAGGTAAAGCTCGGCTCGGCTGAGGTCTCCTTCACGGAAGGCACGGGCGAGCTCCGTGGCCTCGTGATCGGCAATCCAGAGGGCTTCGACGGCCCACACGCTTTCAGCCTGGGTCGGGTGGCGCTCGGCATTGACCCCAGCGCCCAGAGTGAGAGCCTCATTGTGCTCCGAAACGTGGAAGTCGATGCCGCGGACTTAGCCCTTGTCGCCATCGGTCAGAACACGAACCTCCAGGCGATCATGGCAAACCTCGAAGGTGACGGCGGCGGTTCTGCCCCGGCTGAAGAGCCCGCCAGCACTGGACCGGAACCTAAGCTCATCATCGACAACTTCGCCTTCACAAACGCGCGTACGTCTCTGGACTCAGATCTGCTCGGGGAGATGGCCGTCTCAGTCCCTGACATTGTTCTCGAGGGAATCGGTCGTAAGTCCAACGGCGTGACCATCCGCGAGGCCCTGACGCAGATTCTCAAGCCGATCACTCAGGCTTCCACCGAGGCGCTCGCCCGGGAAGGGCTGAACGTCGATGAGATCAAGGCCAATGCCGAGGAACGCGTGAATGAAGAGCTGAAGGAGCGGATCGGCACGGACCTCGACGGCCTCAAGGATCTGAAAAACAGCTACAATTGATCACAGAAGATAATAAGACAGCGGTCACGGCCGATCCCGCAGAGGATAGGCCGGCTGCAGGCAGGCGATGAGCTACGAGAACATTCTCTATGAACTGCAGGGCCCGATGGCCCTGATTACCATTAATCGCGCCGAGCGCCACAACGCCATTTCTCTCGGCACCCTGGACGAGCTGCAGCATGCAGCAGCCAGGGCCGCCGACGACGATGCGGTGCGCGTTATCACCATCACCGGTGCCGGCGGCAAGTCCTTTGCTTCCGGTTCCGATCTCGAGGAAGTGAAACACCGCGACTTCAGAAAGGCCCTCGAGCCGATCGTGCAGGGCCTGGCCGATCAGCTGGAACGCATTCCCAAGCCGACCATTGCCGCTATCGATGGGATCTGTATGGGCGGCGGTCTTGAGGTGGCGCTTGGCTGCGATCTGCGCATCGCGACACCCCATTCCCGTTTCGCCACGCCGGAAGGCAAGCTCGGCATCATCCCCGGCGGCGGCGCTACGGCGCGTCTGCCGCGCATCGTCGGTCGCGGGTGGGGCATGGAGATGCTGCTCATGGGGGATCCGATCGGCGCCGAGCGAGCGCTTTCTATCGGGCTCATCACGCGCATCGTCGAGCCGGAAGAGCTGCTGCCGGAGGCTCGGCGTATGGCCGATCAGCTGGCGAAGTTTGCGCCCTTTGTGCCGCGGACCATGAAGGCCATGGTCAACTTCGGCATGGAGGCAAGTCTTGCGGGGGCGCTCATGTTCGAGAAGTACGCCCAGGGCGCCCTCGTGCAGACCGAGGATAAAACGGAGGGCATCAGCGCTTTTCTGGAGAAGCGTGATCCCGATTTCAAAGGACGCTAAACTCGCTCGTCCACATCTTGGAACGCTTCCCCGGCCGTCGCGCCAGGGAGAGAGATAAAGCGCGCTCGGAAGGCGCGGTCACAGAAAGGGGGGATGCCATATGGCCATCGACAAGTTCGCCATCGAAGCGAGCCACATCATGATGTTCGCGCGCTCAGTCGGCGACGACAATCAGATCTACTACGACGAGGACTACGCGAAAGGGACCGAGCCCGGCTCGATCATCGCACCGCCAACCTTCGCTCAGTCCAGCGCCCAGTTTGATCCGGACTACTTCCTGCGCCCGAAAGTGGGCGGTGAAGGCTGGTTCGGCTCGGGTAAAGAAGCAACAGGCGTTAAGAAAGAAGCCGGCTCCGGTGGGGGCGGCGGTGGCGGCGGTGGCGGTCTCCACGCCGAGCAACACTTCGAGTATCACCGGCACCTGAAGCCCGG
>JBCDDI010000280.1:0-5395 GCA_039180365.1 Pseudomonadota bacterium | reverse complement strand
GAACTGATCGGGCAGGTGGCGCCCTTCAACACGTCCGTGCTGATCCTTGGTGAATCGGGCACCGGCAAAGAACGGGTGGCCCGCAGTATTCATGTGAACTCCAATCGCAAGGGTGCCTTCGTGCCCGTGAACTGCGGAGCCATTCCCTCGGAGCTTATGGAAAGTGAGCTCTTCGGCCATGAGAAGGGCGCTTTCACTGGCGCCGTCAGCGCCCGCAAGGGACGCTTCGAGCTGGCCGAAGGTGGCACGCTGTTCCTTGATGAAATTGGTGACATGAGCCTGGAAATGCAGGTCAAGCTCCTGCGGGTGCTCCAGGAACGATCCTTCGAGCGGGTCGGCGGCAATCGAACGATCAACTGCGATGTGCGTATCGTTGCGGCAACGCACCGGAATCTGAAAAGCGCCGTCGCCGAAGGCCGCTTCCGGGAAGACCTCTACTATCGTCTGAACGTCTTTCCCCTGGAAGTCCCAGCACTTCGGGAGCGGCTCGCAGACCTGCCCCTCCTTGTGGAGGAACTTGTTACCGAGGTGAACCGCACGTCGGGAACCTCAGTGAGGTTCTCAACGAACGCCGTGCAGGCGCTGGCTCGCTATCACTGGCCCGGAAACGTTCGGGAACTCGCGAATCTTGTCGAACGCATGGCCATCATGCATCCGGGGCGCACCATTGCCGCCGTCGACCTTCCGGCTGACTACCGGGGCAAGGATCCGCAGGAGAGCGCCGATGAGGTGGCCGCTGTGCTGACGGAGGATGTCCCTGAGGCGGCTGCGCTGCTCACCTCCGTCGATGAAGGGGTCGACCTTAAGCAGCATCTTCAGCAGATCGAACGGGAACTCATCGAGCATGCCCTGCAGCGGGCATCCGGCGTCGTTGCTGAGGCAGCCCGGATGCTGAATGTGGGTCGGACGACGCTTGTCGAGAAGATCCGGAAATACGACCTGGATGCCGACAGCAGCAAAGTCGCCTGAGTTCTGCCGCCGGCGTCCGATTTCCTACGCCTGCCCGTCGGAAAGTTGACTGGAAGCGGGGTTTTCGTTCCCGGCTCGGCGTCAAGATCCATATAAATCAAGAGCTTAGCATTGCGGCATGTTTTTTGCCTTCTGACCCTTACAGGAGGTGATCATGACTAACGCAATGCAGGCTCTGGCCCCGGACGCCCTGAACGCGCTTCGCGAAGAGGCCCCCACGGCTGAACTCGAGTCCGCTTTCCGGCTGTTCAATGATCTGTCCCTGCGACTCGAAGAAGCCTATGGCGAACTTGAAGGCAGAGTCGCGAGCCTGGATGCGGAGCTGCGCATTGCCCGGCAGGAACGGGAAGTGCAGCGCGCGCAGAAAGAGCAGCTTGCGGCGAGAATGGCGGGACTGCTTAAAGAGCTGCCTGTTGGCGTCGTGCTGGTCGGATCTCACGGACGCGTTGAAGAGTCCAATCGCGCTGCCGACAGCATGTTGCGCGGTCTGAGGGTGGGGATCGACTGGGAAACGGTGGTCCTTGAAAATCGGCTCGGCGCCAACAACGGTGCGCAGTCCAATGCCAATGACGAGACCGATGCGGGTAGCGGATTTATGCTGCCGCAGCGGCGTCGGATCACACTCACGCGCCGGGAGCTCGGCGGCGGCGCCTGCGTTGTTGTGCTTACGGACGTCACGCAGATTCATGAACTGCAGGAGCGCGTCGGCCGCAATCAGCGCCTCTCGGAAATGGGTGAAATGGCCGCCCGCCTTGCCCATCAGATTCGTACACCAGTGGCCTCCGCCATGCTCTTTGCATCAAGCCTCGAGCGTTCGCCAGATACGGGAGCCCGCAGAAACGGCGGACGGATCCTGGAACGCTTACGGCATCTGGAAACACTCGTTAACGACATGCTGCGCTTTGCCCGCGGCGACCTCGGGCAGCTCGAGCGGCTAACGGCCAGAAAACTCATTGATGCGGTCCTGTTCTCCGTCGACCCCCGTCTCGGTGATGCCCTCGAGGTGCAGTCGTCCCCGGACGACACGGTGGCGGTCCTCGCCAATCGCGACATGCTTGCGGGTGCAGTGACGAACCTGATTGGAAATGCCAGTGAGTGTGGCGCGTCGCGTATTGAACTGGCTGCCCGTGTCAGCTCCGAAGGTTTCCTGGAGGTAACCGTTGCGGACGACGGCCCGGGCATCCCGGAGGCCGTTGCCGGAAGAATTTTTGAGCCCTTCTTCACAACCCGCTCCGGTGGCACGGGCCTTGGCTTAGCCGTAGTGCGTTCCGCAGTTGAGGCCTTCGGCGGGTCCGTGCATCACGAAGCGGCGGCGCTCGGCGGTGCGCGCTTTGTGTTGCGTCTGCCCACGGAAGACCTGCCGGTAGACGGGCTGCCAGCGAGCCCGTTGACCCCGGGTGCGGCTGGATCCGATGTGGCCGATGCGGAGGCAAAACACCATGGCTGAGGCGGCCCGAATTCTGATCGCAGAGGACGACGCGGCTCTGCGTGTGGCCCTCAGTGAGATCCTCGAAGCGGAAGGCTATTCCGTGGTGGCCGCCGGCGACGGCGCCGAAGCGCTGCTGATCCTGGAGGCTGATGGTGCCGATCTGGTGATCAGCGATGTGCAGATGCGGCCCGTTGACGGCCTTCGCCTGCTCGAGCGTATCCGTGCGGATCATGCGGAGATACCTGTTGTGCTGATGACCGCCTATGGCTCCATTGCTCAGGCGGTGGAGGCCATGCAGCGGGGTGCCGTTGACTATCTGGCGAAACCTTTTGAAGCGCCTGAGCTGTTGGAGATGGTCAGCCGCTATCTGCCGGAAGGGCGCAGCGGTGAGATTATTGCCGCCGATCCGAAAACGGCCGACCTGCTCGGGCTTGCGGCCCGCCTCGCTGCAAGCGACCTCACGGTGATGATTTCCGGCGAAAGCGGAACGGGCAAAGAGGTGTTTGCCCGCTATCTGCATGAGCACTCAGAGCGGGCCGACGCACCGTTTGTGGCGATCAACTGCGCGGCCATTCCCGAGAACATGCTCGAAGCAATGCTGTTCGGCTACGAGAGAGGGGCTTTCACCGGAGCGACCGCAAGCCATGCCGGTAAGTTCGAGCAGGCCCAAGGGGGCACGCTGCTCCTTGATGAAATTTCCGAGATGGGTCAACCCCTCCAGGCCAAGCTCCTGCGCGTGCTTCAGGAGCGGGAAGTTGAACGTCTCGGCGGCCGCCGGCTGGTGGACCTGGACGTACGGGTTATCGCGACGACCAACCGGGACCTGCGCCAGGAGGTTGACGCGGGCCGCTTCCGCGAGGATCTGTTTTACCGGCTGAACGTGTTGCCGCTCATGCTCCCGGCGCTGCGCGAGCGCCCCGGTGACATTCTGCCTCTCGCCACAAAGAGCCTGCGGCGTCAGGGCGAAGGTGCGATCGCGGAGCTGACACCGGCGGCTGCCGCCGCCCTTGAGGCCTACCACTGGCCTGGAAATGTCCGGGAGCTGGAGAACCTTGTGGCGCGAGCACAGGTGCTTGCCGCGGGCAGGCCCGTGGACGTGGAGCACCTGCTCTTTGAATGCGCGCCAGCCAGGGTGGTCTCCGTTGCCCTGGAAGAGGAAACGGGAACAGATGCGGCGATTGCTGAGCCGGCGGCGGTGAGCCTTGAGGAAGACCTGAAAGCTCGAGAACGGGAAATCATCTTTGAGGCACTGCGTTCCGGTGGCGGCAGCCGCGAGGCCGCTGCCAGTCGTCTCGGTATCAGCCCCCGGACGCTCCGGCACAAACTTGCTCGGCTGCGTGAGGAAGGGGCTGAGATTCCCGGCGAGATAGCCAGGAGCGCCTGAAGGAGGTGAGAACGTTATGAACAACATCGATGTTTCCAGTCTCCTCGCGGAGATGCGCAGCCTCGCGGCCGAAGCGCAGGGCCTCGGTAGCGGTCCCGCCGCGGATCAGGCAGGCGCGCGGGCTCCCGAGGTCAGCTTTGCTGATGTGCTCGGCAATTCCGTTGACGCGGTGAACAACAGCCAGGCGGAAGCTTCTGCGCTGGCGCAGTCCTTCGAAGCCGGAAGCTCCGACGTTGATCTGGCGGAAGTTATGGTCTCCCTGCAGAAGGCGAGCCTTTCCTTTCAGGCAATGACCGAAGTGCGAAACAAGCTGGTCAGCGCCTATCAGGAAATCATGAACATGCCCGTCTGAGCTGGAGCGCTCAGGGGCCCGAGAGTTGAACAGAAAGCCTTGAAAGAAGACTGACAGGATGGCGGAAGTTCAGGAGCAACCGGTGCCGGGCCTGGCGAGGCCGGCGGCGTCATCAATTCCGGCGATGCGCCAGCTGGTGATGCTGGCGGCCCTTGCGGCTGCTGTTGCCGTCGGCGTCGCCGTTGCGCTGTGGACACAGAGCCCGAACTATCGGGTGCTGTTTCCGAACGTTGATCCCAGCGAAGTAAGCGCGATCACCGGCGTCCTCGAAGGGGCGGCCATTGACTATCAGGTAGACGCTGGCTCCGGGGCGCTGCTGGTTGATGCGGGGAAAGCCACTCAGGCGCAGATGCTGCTGGCGAGTCAGGGTCTGCCGCAGAGTCGTGGCGTCACCCTGGAAGCGCTCTATGAGGGCCAGGGTTACGGCACCAGCCAGTTCATGGAAACCAAGTTCTACACCCATGCGCTGGAGGCGAAGCTCGAGCGCATCATCGCCAGTATCAATGCGGTGAAGGCGGCGCAGGTCTCTCTCGGAATACCGAAACGGTCCGTGTTCCTCCGGGACCGGAAAGATCCGACCGCTTCCGTCCTCGTACACCTGTTCCCGGGTCGGGCCCTGGAGGGCGGCCAGGCCAAGGCCATCGTTCATCTCGTCGCCAGCAGCGTGCCCGGTCTTGCGGCAGCTGACGTTACCCTGCTCGATGAAAACGGAACGCTGCTCTCGGAGTTCGCCGGCGCCGAGGAGCTGGCTGCAGCCAGCACTCAGTTCGACTATAAGCAGCGCCTGGAAGCGACACTCGCCGACAACATCGACAGCCTGCTCGTTCCCATCATGGGTCCGGGCCGATCGCGCACGAAGGTTGTTACACAGCTCGATTTTACGGAGGTGGAGGAAACCACGGAACGCTTTGATCCCGCCAGTCAGGTGGTGCGCAGCGAACAGACCAGTCAGCAGGAATCGACGGGCAGCCTGGCGGCCCTTGGTGTTCCCGGCGCGCTCACGAACCAGCCACCGGTGAATGCCCTCGGGGCTCCCCCGGCTGCGGACGGTGCCGTAGACCCAGCTCTCGCCGCGGGCGATACCGCGCCAGAACCGCCTCGAAGTACGGCCCGGGATTCGGTCCTCAACTACGAGGTCGATCGGACCATCAGCCGTAAGCGGGCGCCAAAGGGACGCATTGAACGACTGTCCGTGGCCGTAGTGCTCGACTATTTGCCGCCGGCCGGGGAACGGAATGCGGAACCAGTGCCGTTGGCCGAG
>JBCDDI010000279.1:0-5403 GCA_039180365.1 Pseudomonadota bacterium | reverse complement strand
GTCCAGGTTCCAGACGCGACAGCCCGCGGCGAGTAGCCGGGCGATAACGGCGGCGCCAATCCCTGAGCTGCCGCCGGTCACAACAACACTTCTGCTCATGTTTCCCTGAATCCATGTTCTCAACCCGGAAGCTGTTCGGGCCAACGGCTTGCTATTCTACTGGCAAAGCACCGCCTGCAACGGACCGATGAGCGACGACCTCACTCAACTCTCTCAGTTAACGGCAACTGAGGCCATTACCCTCATCCGCAGCGGAAAAATCTCTGCTCTGGAGCTGGTTGATGCCTGCATCGCCCGGATTGAGGCAGCCAACCCCGAGCTGAATGCGGTGGTTACCACCTGCTTTGAGCGGGCGAGAGCACAAGCCTCCGCCCTGGCCGGTGTTGATAGCGAGTCATTGCCACCACTGGCCGGGGTACCTGTGCTGATTAAAGACAATCAGCTGACAGAAGGGGTAGTGACCACGCTTGGCAGCCCCCTGCATCGCGACAGGGTTCCCGTGGCAGACGCCGGGATCGTCAAACGCCTGCGCGCCGCTGGCGCCATCGTTCTGGGGAAAACCAATATCCCGGAGTTCAGCATCGGGGCGAACACAACAAATCCGCTCTTTGGCACCACCTGCAATCCCTTTGATACCGGCCTGACCTGCGGCGGCAGCTCCGGCGGCAGTGCGGTGGCCGTGGCAGCCAACATGGCGCCCCTGGCGACGGGCTCCGATCATGGCGGCAGTCTGCGGATTCCTGCCAGCTACTGCGGCGTCGTCGGCTACCGCGCATCGCCGGGGATGGTGCCAAATGAAGAGCGCACCACACCCACCACCCACTACAGTCTGCAGGGGCCTATTACGCGATCTGTGGAAGATGCGGCCCTCATGCTCTCGGTGATTGCCGATCGCGGTGCTGGCGGCAGCCGGGACCCGATGGCCTATCCTCTGGATGCGAGCCGATTCCAGCAGTTGGATGCGGTGGATCTGAGTTCCCTGCGGGTGGCCGTGAGCGCCGACCTCGGCGGCTTACTCGTATCGGCGGCGAACCAGAAGGCCTTCGCGGAACGCGTTGAGCAGTTCAGCGCCCTGTTTCAACGCTGCGACTGGCATGACATCAGCCTCGTGGACGCCCCTGCCGTTGACTGGCTGCTGCGCCAGGACGTGTTTGTCACCCAGTACTTTGACCAGGCCGATGACTGGCCGGCAGACGTTAATCCCAATCTGCGGGCGACCTATGACACGGCGCTTAAGACCCCTATGGCAGACATTGCCGCAGCGAGGCGCCGACAGCTTGAGCTGATCAGAACCTGCCAGGATCTCTTTGCTGACTACGACCTGCTGATTGTCCCCGGTATGAGCGTGCCGCCCTTTCCCCACGAGCAGCTGTACCCCGAAATGATCGACGGCAAGCCCGTTGAAAACTACATGGGTTGGCTGCACCTGACCGCTTCGCTCACGGTTGTGGGCCATCCCGTTGTCATGCTGCCTGCAGGCCTGGATGCCGGTGGGCTGCCGTTCGGTCTGCAGGTCGTTGGCCCCATGTACGCAGATCACCGGCTCCTATCGGCGGCGAAACAGCTTGAGCAGGCGTTCCAGCAGGTGGACTTGCTCCGGCGCCCGATCTGCGCGGCGGCAACGTAACTTGCTATCGATCAGCTGCCATGAAAGGTGCAACCTGATGCGGTTGTCACTAGGACTCAACCCATCACCTGCGAACTGAGGAAGCGATATGTCCCGCAAGCTCTTCACCGCCTGCCTCGGCACTGAGACCAACTCCTTTTCTCCGATCCCGACGGGGCTCGAGCTGTTTGCTCGCACGATGCTGGTCAGAAACGGGGAACACGGCGAACGCCCGGGGCTCTTTGCCTTGCCGCTCATCGAATGGAAGCGCCTGGCGGTCGAGCGCGGCTGGACCGTCGCCGAAGGACTGGCTGCCTTCGCCACACCCGCAGGTACCACCACGAGAGCGGCCTATGAATCCCTGCGGGATGAGATCCTGGCTGATCTTGATCGCGCCATGCCTGTCGATGCGGTGCTACTCAACCTGCACGGAGCGATGATTGCGGACGGCTACTTCGATGCGGAAGGGGACCTCCTGCAGTGCGTTCGCGAGCGGATCGGTCCAGACACACCGCTCCTCGCAGAGCTGGATCTGCACGGGCACCAGACTCAGTTGAAGCTCGACGCCGCCGACGTGCTCGTTTACTACAAGGAGTATCCGCACATTGATTCGGTGGAGCGGGCCCGGGAGGTTTTTGCCCTCGCCGTGCGCATGCTCGAAGACGGCCTGCGTCCGACCATGGCAATGCACGACTGCCGGATGCTGGGAATTTACCCAACCACCCGCGAGCCCATGATCGGCTTCGTTGCGCGCATGCAGGCGCTGGAACAGGAGCCCGGGATCCTGTCGGTGTCCCTGGCGCACGGGTTTCCCTGGGGGGATACGCCGGAGGTGGGCACCCGTGTGGTGGTTGTGACGGAGGACGATGAAGCCCTTGCCCGGCAAACGGCAAGCACCCTCGGCGAATGGGTCTGGGACAATCGCGAGGCGTTGCTGGCGCCCTTTATGACGCCCGCCGCGGCCATTGCGGAGACGTTGCAGGCCCCCTCCGCTGACAAGCCCTTTGTGCTCGCCGACACCGCGGATAACACCGGCATTGGTGCGGCCGGTGACTCCACCTTCCTCCTGCAGAAGCTCATTGACCGCGGCGTTGGCGGCTATGCGATTTCACCGCTCTGGGATCCCGGTGCGGTAGAGCTCGCCTTTGAGGCCGGTCTCGGCGCGCGCTTACCGATGCGCATCGGCGGCAAACTGGGGCCGGCGTCTGGCGCGCCGGTAGATACGACGGTGACCGTCATGGGTTTGAAGCGCAATGGCAGGCAGACCTTCGGCAGTGCCTCCGCGCCCCTCGGCGACATGGCCTGGCTGAGAATTGGTGAGGCGGAGGACGATGCTCAGGCCATTGATGTTGTGTGTAACAGCTATCGTGTGCAGGCCTTCCATCCGGATTGTTTTGCCGAGGTTGGCCTGGACCCTCTGAAGGTTAAGAACCTGATCGTGAAATCCACCCAACACTTCTATGCGGGCTTCGGCGCCATCGCGCGGGAGGTGCTCTACGTGGCAACGGAGGGAACAGGGTCCATGGACTACGCGAAGCTGCCGCACGAACACGTAGACGCCCCTTTATGGCCGAAGGTGTCTGACCCCCACGGCGGCTCCTGACGCCTACCGCCTCATCAGCAAATCGGTTGGTTGCTCCCGCAACCTGGCCTTGGCACCATCGGAGCGTCGTTTGTATGAACTCAGGGGGGCATCATGCAACGCTCTTTTCTTCTTATCCTTGCTCTAACCGCGACCGCGCTGGCTGGGCTTTCGCTCGGCACCCAGACGCTTCAGGCCCAGGCCATCCTCGACTGTGTGCCGAAGGGGAAGGCGCGACCGATCTGCGGCTTCTCGAATCCTGAAGATATGGTCGCCTTACCCGGGGACCAGGCCATCCTCATCGGTGAGTACGGCGCCTCGGCGGCGGCAATCGGCCGTCTTGTGGTGCTGGAACTAGAGAGTGAACGGCAACACACGGTCTATCGCGGCGGTCAGGGCGGCTCAGCAGAACCCGGTTGGGGTGATCCCAGCTGCACGGCACCGCCGGGGGAGGCTTTCAACAGCCATGGCATAGATCTCGTTCGCCGGGATGACGGACGCCTGCAGCTGCTGGTGATCCAGCACGGCAACCGCGAGGCCGTTGAGCTCTTCGAGGTGATGGGTGCAGGCACGGACTGGCAGGTGGCCTGGCGCGGCTGCGTGCCGGCACCGCCGAACGCGTCGCTGAACAGCGTTGCCGGGCTCTCCAACGGCGATTTCTACACGACACAGATGATCCCACTGGATCCACCGGTAGATCTGACCAAGGGAATCCCGACTGGCATCACGGGCCACGCTTACGCCTGGTCGCAGGCTGATGCGCGTTTTCGAGATATCGAGGGCACGGCAGGGGCGATGCCGAATGGGATCGTCACCTCCGCGGATGGCCGCTTCATCTATATGAACGCAACCGCGGAGAACAGCGTGCGGAAAATCGAAGTAGCAACGGGCCGCGAGCTCGGCCGCGCGGCCGTGGACTCGCCGGACAACGCCCGCTGGTCGCCGGATGGTCGTGTGTTCATCGCCTCTCTCGCTAAGGGCATTTCCGGCGAAGACTTCGGGGCCTGTGTGAGCATCGAGGCAGGTGCCTGCAGTATTCCCTTCAAGATTGTTGCCCTCGACCCTGACTCCATGACCATCGTCGAAACCCTCTATGCCAGCGACGGTCCGCCCATGGGCGCTGGAACCGTGGGCCTGCGCGTTGGCGATGAGCTGTTCATCGGCTCCTTTCACGGTGACCGGATTCTGCGCGTGGATCTGAACTAGCGGATTTCAGGTTGCCGCTGACACCCCCTTAGCCTTGAGGATTCCTCGTGCCTGACCGTCCGAACATTCTCTTCGTCTTTGCCGACCAGCATCGCCATGATGCCCTTGGCTGCGCCGGTAACAAGCAGATCGAAACACCGAACATCGATGCCTTAGCCGCCAGCGGCGTGCGTTTTGAAAACGCCTGGTGCCAGTCGCCGATCTGCCAGCCTTCCCGGGCGGCCCTCATCACCGGCCGCTATCCGCACGAGCTTGGTGTGATGCGAAACTTTGGCCCGGACATGGATGAATCCTGGCCGACGTTCATGAAGGGTCTGCAGCAGGCCGGCTATCGGACCGCCAACTTCGGCAAGACGCACTACTATGCGGAAGGCCTGGCGGAGCCGGATCAGGACGTGGATATGCGCGACCACGGTCCGCGCGTGGCGGCCTTCGGCTTCGATCACGTGGTAGAAGAGTTCGACCGCTACGTACACGCCCTGGATGGTGTGCGCACGCATTACACGGAATATCTGCGAGACGAAGGCGTCTACGATGCCTACCGGCAGCAGCTCCGATCCATCTGGCGCCTCACGGAGCATCACTGGGATGGCGTAACCAGCCCCTTAACGAAAAGCCAGGACCTCACCAGCTATCTGACCCGGGAAGCTGAGGCCTGGCTCGCCGACCAGACGGGCGCGGAACCTTTCTTTCTCCAGGTCTCCTACGTGCAGCCGCACGTACCCCTCATGGGTGACCCGGAATGGGCGGCCCATTACCAGGAAACGATGATCCCGCGCGGGCCCGCCACGCCCGGGGAAGCCGAGGTGCCGATCTGGCAGGACTACCTGTCCTGGTGCGGGCATCATGCAAATGCCCATCTGCTCAGCGACGAATACGTTCTGAAGGGTGCGCGGCAGTACTACGCGATGATTTCGCTCATCGATGAGTGTGTTGGCCGGCTGATTCAGCAGCTTGAAACGAGCGGGCAGCTCGACAATACCTGGATCATCTACAGCTCGGATCACGG
>JBCDDI010000278.1:0-5416 GCA_039180365.1 Pseudomonadota bacterium | reverse complement strand
GGCAGGCACCAGGAAAAGGCAGGCACCAGGAAAAGTATGAACAACAGCGACGAAAGCCAGGCAGTCTCGACGTTCATTGAGGCGTTACACGCATGCTGGCCGAGCGGTGATCTGCAGGCCCTCGAGGGCTTCTATCACGAGCACGTTGTGCTGCTGCCGCCGGACCTCGGACCGCCGATTCAGGGCCGCGCGTCCGTGGTGGACAGCTACCGGGAGTTTCTCGGGGCGGCCGAGCTAGAACGATTTGAAGTGACCGCCATCGACGTCTTCTCCTTTCCGGCTTCCTCCGCCCCTGCGGCTTCCGGCACCGGCACTCATATGGCGCATGTGGCCTTCGACATCGACTATCGCCTCGACGAAGAGGCTTACCGGGAGCAGGGGCTCGAGGTTTACACGATTCAGG
The DNA here is from genome assembly GCA_039180365.1 of Pseudomonadota bacterium. Lineage (GTDB taxonomy): Bacteria > Pseudomonadota > Gammaproteobacteria > Pseudomonadales > Azotimanducaceae > SZUA-309. The sequence goes on along the minus strand of JBCDDI010000278.1, from coordinate 5,013 downwards.
AACAGGGAGGACGGCTTAAGATCATCTGGCGCCAGCAGATCGTCCTCGACAGCCGCGTCGCCGCCAAGGCAATCTGAATAGCTTCGGCTCTTCAGTCCTTGCGCCTCAAAGCCGAGCGGTGAGGCGCAAGGCCAACCGACGCAGCGGCTGCACGAGAAATCGGCCGAGAAGCAGACCAAAGGCAATGCCGGCGACGTCGACGAGCAGATCTTTCATCTCCGCAGCACGCTCCGGCACAAAGGCCTGAACCAGTTCGATGAAAACCCCGTAAGCGAGCATCAGTCCGAAGGTGCTGAAGTAGTGTTCTGGACGCGGTCGCCCTTCGACAAGCGAGGGTACCAGCTCCCCGTTTCCCCGTGCGCTTTGCGCGAGAAGCAGTGCAAAGGACAGATAGGTGAATGCCACGGCGTGAAGGCCGATGTCACTCACCTGGAACAGGGGGGTGTCGGGCAGGCGAGGCACAAGCGCCAGATAGGTGCAGACCGCCAGCGGCACCCAGAAACCCAGCTGAAAGAGCGTTTGAACCACACGCTCGCCGCGTTGGGACTGCGCGGCAGGCCCCGTCATGCACTCAGCCTCGCAGGCGAGCGGAGTGTTCGTGAACGATGTCCACCAGAGCTTTGACGTTATCGACAGGCGTCTCGGGGATGATGCCGTGGCCAAGATTGAAGATGTGGCCGGGCCGGTCGCCGACTTCATCGAGAATGCGTTTGGCCTGTGCCTCTACCGTCGCCCGATCGGCGCAGAGCACAATGGGATCCAGATTGCCCTGCACGGCCTGCGCGCCGGTTCGCTCCCAGGTTTCGAGGAGCGGTACGCGCCAGTCTAATGCCAGTACTTCAGGGTCGAGGCTGGCCACGGACTCGAGCAGGTGTCCATTACCCGTCCCGAAGTAGATGATTGGAACTTCACACCTGAGCTCGTCAAACAGTGCCTTCAGCTGCGGCTTCACGTAGGCCTCGAAGTCTGCAAGGGACAGGGAGCCGACCCAGGTATCGAAGATCTGTACCGCATCCACCCCAGCCGCGATCTGCAGTTTCAGGTAGCTGGCCACCTGTACGACAAGCTTCTCGAGGAGCGTCCGCCACAGCTCGGGTGCCTCGTACATCAGCTTTTTCATGTGCACGTAGTTTCGAGAGCCTCGACCTTCAACGGCGTAAGACGCGAGGGTAAAAGGCGCTCCGGCGAACCCGATTAGGGCCACGTCATCCGGGAGCCCGGCGCGAACGTTCCGGACCGTGTCTGCAATGTAGGGGGTGACCTCTTCAGCCGGTGCCGTGCGCAGCGCTTCAATATCGCTGGCCGAACGCAACGGGTTGTCGAATACCGGGCCTTCCCCCGGCAGGTAGTCGAGGCGTAGCCCCATGGGTTCGAGGATCGGCAGCAGATCGGCGAAGAGAATCGCCGCATCAACGCCGAGAATGCGTTGGGCATCGAGTGTTGCCTGGGCTGCCATGTCCGGGTTTTTGAAAAACTCGAGGCTCGGCGTGTCGCCCTTCAGGGCGTGGTACTCGGGCATGTAACGCCCAGCCTGACGGTTCAGCCAGATCGGCGTGAAGGGCGTCTTTTCAGCGGCGCAGGCCTGCAGGAAACACTTAGTCATCGTGGCTCATCGTCGGTCGACTTCTGGTGACCAGCCGCACGGAAACGCCCGTCACCTCGGCTTTAAAGGGTGGCGCGCACCTTAGCAGAGGCACACAGGCCGTGCACCTGAAGGACTCCGAGGCCGCGGATCTCAAGAGGTTCGGGGGCGCCAACCAGCAGATGCGGAAGCCCGAGCGCCTCCAGGAGCCCGGCGGTTTCCGCTGCCAGGAGAATGCCCCCGGGCGGCGCCAGGCTCTGCAGTCGGCTGGCGAGATTTACCGCCGTGCCGATCAGCGTGTAGTCGAGGCGGTCTCGCGCGCCCCAGTCGCCGAGCGCGCAGTAGCCGCTGGCGAGTCCAACTCGAGCAGCCAGCCGCAACTCCAGACCGCGGCGCCGACAGCCGTCGCCGAGACGAAGCAGCATGGCCTCCAGGGCCAGGGCAAAGTCCGCGGCACCCCTGGCCCCCTGCCAGCGATCGACGCGTCGCTCATCAAAATAGACAAGCACGCCGTCACCCAGGAACTTTCCCACCTCACCACCGTGACATTCGGCCAACGCCGCAGCCTGGCCCATAAAGGTGCCCAGCACGTCCGCTAGCTCCGCCGGAGGCCGGCTGGCGACAAGCTCTGCAAAGCCAACCACATCAACAAAGGCAACCGTGACGTAAGTGGCAGAAGGTGCCTGCGGACGCGACTGGTCCTGTCGAGGTAGCGTCGCCGCCGATGCGGGCAGATAGCGAGCCAGGTGCTCGTTGCTGACCGCCAGGCGGCGACTCTCCGCCAGCGCAAAGCGGCGCGCCATCGACAGTTTGCGGACCCGGGCGAAGGACAGCCAGGCAAGGGTGAGCAGAAAAGTCGCCATGAGCAGAACCGCCCCAAGCCAGACCCCGGGAAGGAACGCGTGTCCGCCGTGGACGAGCAGCACAAGTGCCAGGGGCATCGCGGCCGGCCAGAAGAGCCGCAGCCCGCCGAGGGCCGTAATCGCCACGAGGTACAGGAGCGCGAGCACAAAGGGCACCGGCGGCGGCAGGCCCGCTGCCGTTGTGAGAAACAGAACGAGCACACATTCGCCAGCATGCGCCATGCCGGCCAGGGCCCCACCGGGCCAGGCCAGCACGACCGCTTTCGCCATAACGATCAGCCAGAGCAGGGGCCAGGCGGCCGTGCCGAGCAATAAGGCCAGGTCTTGCGCCGAGGGTGGAGAGGTGAGTTCCAGGGCGAGAATCAAGGCCAGGCCACCAAAGCCCAGGCAGCGGAACAGGAATTGCGGAGATCGAGCGGACACCGTGCCAGCGTGCTATCAGATAGCCGGCGGACCCAGAGGTGATCAACCCGCCTTCAGGTAGGCGCCTGGCGATAGCCCGACAACGGGCGGTTGCTCAGAGACTGCGTCCTAGGGTGGGATCCTGATCGGCGTCGTAGTCAACGCCGTCAAAGCCAAAGCCGAAGATTTTCAGAAAGTCGCTGCGAAAGCCCTCGAGGTCGGCGAGCTCCTCAAGATTCTCCGTGGTCACGAGCGGCCAGCGGCGTCGGACCTCATCCTGAATCGGCTCTGCCAGCTCCCAGTCGTCGACGCGAATCCGTCCGGCATCATCGAGATTCGGGGTCACACCCTCGGCCAGCTGCGTCGCGAACAGCCGGTGGATGTGCTCGATGATGTTTTCGTGGGTGCCGGCCTCCTTCATGACTTTAAAGAGCAGCGAGGCATAGAGCGGCACCACGGGAATAGCTGAGGAAGCCTGCGATACTATGGCCTTGAGGGTTGCCACCCGGGCATCTCCAGAAACCCCTTCGAGGGAATGCCGGATTGCTGCCGCCGCGCGATCGAGGTCCTCTTTGGCCTTACCCAGGGTGCCTTCCCAGTAGATGGGCCAGGTCAGATCGCTGCCGATGTAGGTAAAGGCAACGGTGCGAAAACCGTCCGCGAGCACGTCGGCCGATTTCAGGGCGTCAATCCAGAATTCCCAGTCTTCACCGCCCATAACGGCGACGGTGTTGGCCGTTTCTTCCTCCGTGGCCGGCTCGAGATCAATCTCGTGTACTTCTCCTTTGTCCACATTGAGGGTTTTGATGTGCAGCACTTCACCGAGCGGCTTGATCACCGACCGGTGCAGCTCGCCGGTCTTCGGGTGCGGGCGGACGGGCGAGGCCAGGCTGTACACGAGGAGGTCGATCTTCCCGAGGTCTTCCTGAATGGTCGCGACGACCTCCGCCTTCATCTCATCGGAAAACGCATCACCATCCAGCGTCTTCGCGTAGAGCCCTTTCGCGGCCGCGGCCTCCTCGAAGGCGATGTTGTTATACCAACCCTGGGTCGCCGTCTTCTTCTCCGTGGGCGGCTTCTCAAAGGAAACCCCGAGCGTTGCCGCGCCGGCACCAAAGGCCGCGGTGATGCGGGACGCCAGCCCATAACCTCCGGAGGCACCAATCACGAGCACATTTTTAGCGCCGGTCTCGAGTGCACCCTGGCTTTCCACGTAGCGGGCCTGCTCGCTGACCCCGGCGGCAAGCCCTGCGGGATGCGCCGTTGTGCAGATAAAGCCTCGGATTCGCGGTTTGATGATCATGCGCTGGCAAGCCCGGCCGTCAGTTCGCGCGAATCATACCCCGGGCCAAGGCCACAAGGACATCCACGCGCCGCAGGGCGTAAGGGCCGTTCAGTCCAGCACGTGCTCCTCGAGAAACAGCGTGCGCACCGCGGCGTTGTAATCGCGATTGGCCTTCTTGCGGAAACCGTGACCCTCATCCTCCGCAAGGATGTACCACACCGGTGTGCCGCTCGCCTTCAAGGCTGCATAGATCTGCTCACTCTCACTGGCCGGCACCCGAGGATCGTTGGCCCCCTGGGAGATGAGCAGCGGTCGGGTTATTTTCTCCACCTGGTTCAAAGGCGAGATGGCCTCGAGATACGCCCGCATCTCCGGATCCCGTTCATCGCCGTATTCGGCGCGGCGCAGGTCCTGGCGATAGGGCTGCGTGTTGGTCAGGAAGGTGACGAAGTTGCTGATTCCGACAGACTCAATGCCGGCGGCGAGCCGATCGCCATAGTGCACGAGGGAAGCCAGCACCATGTAGCCCCCATAGGAGCCGCCCATGACCACTACCCGCTCCGCATCCAGGTCCGGCTGCGTGCCGATCCAGTCGAGGAGCGCGCCGATGTCACGCACCGAGTCTTCGCGCTTAAGGCCATTGTCGAGCTTCAGATAGCTCTTGCCATAGCCCGCGGAACCGCGGACGTTCGGGGCAATGACCGCAAGTCCGAGCTCGCCGACAAGGTACTGAAAGGTTGGCGAGAAGCGGGGCCGATACTGCCCTTCGGGACCACCATGAATGGAGATCAGCACGGGATGAGGGCCGGGACCTTTCGGCCGGTAAACAAAAGCCGGGATCTGCCGCGGTTGTCCATCCAGACGATCGAAGCTGTCGTAGC
>JBCDDI010000277.1:0-5417 GCA_039180365.1 Pseudomonadota bacterium | reverse complement strand
TCAGCGCCATGCTGCCGCCGGTGAGCCGCTTCTACCTTAATGAGAATCATCGCGGCGACGACGCGCTGCAGGCGAAGCTGGCAGCGGCCGATCGCAGCCGGGGAGATGTTGGCATCATGCATGCGGGCAATGAAGCCACGGAGCGGGGCGGCTTCTCGCTTTATGTGCCCGAGTACTACGACGGCAGCGAACCCATGGCGCTGGTGGTCGCGCTCCATGGCGGCAGTGGCCACGGCCGCAGTTTCCTCTGGTCCTGGCTGAAGGACGCCCGGAGCCGCGGCGTCATTGTTGCGTCTCCGAGTTCCCGGGAAGGGACCTGGTCACTCATGGGGCCAGACTTGGATAGTGGCAGCCTCCGGGCCATCGTCGAGCGCGTGTGTGAACACTGGCGCGTCGATGAGTCACGGCTGCTGCTCACCGGCATGTCAGACGGTGGCACGTTCTCCTATCTGGCCGGTCTGCCGAGCGATTCACCTTTTACCCATCTGGCCCCCATTGCCGCGAGCTTTCATCCGATGCTGCTCGAGATGGTGGATCGTGATCGCCTGGAGGGGCTGCCGATTTACCTGACCCACGGCGCCCTTGACTGGATGTTCGATATCGAAGTGGCGCGCACGGCTCGGGATGCCTTTACGGCGACAGGCGCCGATCTCACCTACCGGGAGATCGACGATCTGTCGCACACCTATCCTCGCGAAGAAAACGATCGCATCCTCGACTGGCTTTTGGCTTCGCCAAAAGCCACGGATTTAGGCTTAGCCAAAAGCCACAGCTTCAGGCCCAGCCTGCGGCGTTCAGCGCGCCATCGGAAAGGGGACTTCCTTCGCCTCGTAGCAGCTGATGTCCACCTGCGACGGTGCCGCCTTGGCCATCGCCTCGTTGAACGCGGCCATGTGCGGCGTGGCGAAGTGGGCCTTGAGGGCGTCCTCGTCCTCCCAGCATTCGGTGATGCGCAGCTTATCCGGATCGTTGAGTTCCACCGCAAAGGTGTAGTCTTTGCAGCCCGCTTCCGCGCGGCTGGCCGTTTCCATGGCGGCAACGGCTTCCTTCATGGCGGCAATGTTCTTGGCGGTCGAATGAACGCTGACGACAAGTACAAGCATTGGTGCTCCTCCCCTGTGTGTATCTTTGTTAGAGCGCCGTGTTGTTAAAGCGCCGTGTTGTTGGGGCGCCGTTCTATTTTGGCGCAGTGGCGACGGGCTTTTGCGCTCCGCTCAAGCGGGTAACGCAGGCTCCGCGTCCTCAAATAGCGTTTCCTGGCCGGCAGCTTCCGATCGCCCGAACCACTGCATGGCTTCTCTGACACGATCTTGAACGGTCATGAAAGGTGAATCCAGCGCTTCGATGCGCGCCAGCCGGGGCAGCAGCCCTTCATCGTTGGCGATCTGAATCGAGAGTCCCGGACGCGCGTTTAGCTCCAGCAGCAGCGGGCCCCGGTGTCGATCGATGACGATGTCACAGCCGAGATAGCCAAGCTGAGTGGCTTCAAAACAGCGGGCGGCAAGGCTCAGGAGGTCGGGCCAGTTCGGAACGCTGATGCCCGTCAGATCCACCCCGGTGTCCGGATGTGCGGTGATCAGTCGATTGTGCTGCACGGCGGCGATGGCGCGGCCGCTGCCGATATCCAGGCCAACGCCCACAGCACCCTGGTGCAGGTTGGCCTTGCCGTCCGACTCGTGGGTCGCCAGGCGCAACATGCCCATGACGGGGAAGCCTTTGAAGACGATGAGTCGAATATCAGGCACACCTTCCACGCTGACGGCTGAGAAGGTGTCGGTGGTTTCCACCAGAGACTCGATAATGGCGACGTCCGTGCGTCCGCCGAGGCTGTGCAGGCCGCTGATGGTGTTGGTCAGGTGGCGTTTGATGTCGTTGGTGCTGACCAGATCACCGCTGCTCTTCCGATAGCCCTCCGGCGTGCGGCCGCGGATAACGAGAATACCTTTACCGCCGGACCCCTGGGCGGGCTTAACGACAAAACTGTTCAGGTCTTCGAGGAGCCGCTCAACCCCTTCGATCTCGTGCTGGGTATGGATGACGTGCAGCAGGTCCGGTACCTGCAGACCGAGCTTGCGCGCCATGAGCTTGGTTTTCAGCTTGTTGTCCACGAGCGGGTAGTGGGCCCGGTCGTTGTAGCGGCCGATGTAGGCGACGTTGCGCCGGTTCATGCCGAGCACCCCGCGGCGCCTCAGAGCCCGGGGGTCGATCCAGCTCATCGGTTCTCAAAACTCGCGAAACGGCCCAGCTCCAGGAGTCGGTAGCCGGTGTAGCGGCCAACGATCATCACCAGCGCCAGGATCGAGAGGTGCAGCTCCGGGAAGTTAAAAGCCAGATGCCGGACCAGCGGCTGATCCATGAGCAGGAAGGCGAGCGTCGCCACCAGCAGGCTGCCGCCACCCTGCACAACTACTTCCTTCGGCCCTTCCTCTTCCCAGATGATCGACATGCGCTCGATGGTCCAGGCCAGAATGATCATCGGGAAGAACGTGATTGTCAGGCCGCCGATGAGGCCGAGCTGATAGCTGACCACGCTGAACACGGAAATGATGCCGATGACAAGGATCACCAGCGTGGCAATCCTCGCCACAAGGAGCAGGTTGAGACTCGAGAGATAAGAGCGGATCAGGAGTCCGATCCCTACCACGAGCAGGAAGCTCGCGAGTCCGGGCAACAGATCCGTCTGCAGAAACGCCAGGGCAATCAGTACCGGCATGAAGGTGCCCGAGGTGCGTATGCCGACGAGAATCCGCATGATTACGACAACAAGCGCACCCACGGGCAGGAGCATGATGAGTTTGAACATGCCCTGCTCGGCAATTGGCAGGCTGTATAGCGACAGGGCAAAGCCTGGATCCCGATTCCCTTCGGCCAGCTCGAGCATGGAACGGGACTGACTGATCATGGAGAAGGAGACCCGCGAGTTAGTACCACCGACGACCTCGAGCACTGCCGGTGTTTCCGTCTGCCAGAGCAGCAGGTTCTCCGTGTTGGTCACCGGGCCGCTGACGGGGTGGTAAAGGGACCAGCGATCGCCGCGCCACACCTGTATGTGTTCCGTGAGCGACTGACGCCGGCGGCCGTCCTCAAGCTCCAGCACCTGTACCCGCCGTGCGGCGATACCCGCGCTCTGCAGGAGCCGCGCGAGGAGTTCCGGATCTTCATAACGGTCCCTGAGCAGGCTGACGTTCTGATCGACGGGCTGGCGCTGCATCAGGCCGATGAGCTGCACGGCCATGGAGTGGGCGTCGGCGGTGATCGGCAGGAGCGCCTCGATCACCTGACTCTGGGCGGTTCGATAAGGTTCATCCCAGCGCGGAAAGACCAGCGGCTCCGGCGGAATAGACTCAATGTCCCGGCTGGCATCCTGAACCAGCTCGAGTTTGTAGAAGAGCGTCTGCACCCCGCTTGCCTGCCGCTTGGTCCAGTGCGCGCGGCGCTGGGTGCCGCGCTGCTCAACGCTGAAACCGAAACCCGGCGCCGCACCGGTTTCTTCCATAGGCTGGAAGCCGTTCTGCTCAGGTGGGAGCGTCAGAAAAATCTGCGTGCTGCGGCCGAGGGCAAGAAACTCGATGCGTGCCTCCACCTGCCACACGGTCTGCTGTTCGCCGGGGAGCAGCGGGATGCGATAGGTCTGGTGGCGGAAGCTGGCGGTGCCGATACCGGCAATAAACAGCAGGACAACCAGAAAAAGGAAAGGCCCCTGGTGGTTCACAAGCGATCAGGCACGTAGGCGGCTTACTGCGGCGGCGTGTAGCGAGGCTGAATGAACTGTTGACCCACGTCAACAAGGGTCACGTCCGCGAGGAAGTTACGGCCGAGGATCACGCCGTTCTCAAGATGGGATCGGTCTGCGAGCGTGAACTCAAAAGTGTCTTCCACATCGCCGAGACGCACGCGCATCTCTACCACCGGCCGCCGCGAGCCGTCGGGGTCGGCCTGCTGGATCACCCGGGCGTAGCGGATGATCTGCCGCTCCACGGTTACGGTTTCACCGTCGCTTAGGAGCATGTCGAAGCGCACCCAGTCGTCCCCATCACGCTCGAAAGACATGATCTCAACCGCGTTAAGGGAGCTTGAGGTTGCCCCGGTGTCGACCCGGGCCACGGCGGAAACCCCAGGGGGATCGATCCAGACATACTCCAGTTCGCCGACCAGCATCTTGTCGTCAGTAACCACAACGCGCGTCACGTCTTCGCAGCTTCCCGCTGCGTCCGATGGGGTTTCCGGACAGCTGAGCTCAAGGGTTTCCGGCAGCGCGGCCAGCTGTTCAGAAAGTCCGTGGAGCTGATTATTTAAAGCAGTGCGGCTTTCCGTATCTCTTGCCTCCAGCGTGTCCAGGGCGCGCTGCGAACTGGCCACCTGAGCGCTGAGTTCATCGAGGCGTGTTTCGATAGCGCTGTTCTCGGCCTCTGCCGATGCAGGCGTCAACTGATGACAGGCGCTGAGCCAGAGTGTGGCGCAGAGCATCAGAAGCGAGCTGCGGATGGTGGGGGGCTGGACGTGCTTCATGGGCATTCAGGGACAGCAGCGGCGTAGTCTAGCGGGCGCTGCAGGTCTGACAACCCTGAGGCGTTGTCAATCACCCGAAGGCGATTACTGTACATATATACAGCATCAGGCGTACACTGATCGGCCCTCTGCGGCCCAATAGGCACGCCCGTGACAACGCTCAATCCGGAAACAACCCTCCATATCCATAAAGGCAGAGGCGCCGTCAGCAACCAGGCCAGCCGCTTCGTGCCCACTGTCAGTCAGCCTGTCGACGATGGCTGGGACCTGGAGGAGCCGGAAACGTCCAGCCCCGAAACGACGCTGCTGCCGGACCGCACGGTCCGACTCATCACCCGCAACCGCTCGCCGGACATTCCCTTTGACCGGTCCATCAATCCCTACAAGGGCTGTGAACACGGCTGCGTCTACTGCTTTGCCAGACCCACCCACGCGTACCTTGATCTCTCCCCAGGCCTCGACTTTGAGACGCGGATCTTTTTCAAGACCGATGTCCGCCGCCATCTTGAAGCTGAGCTGTCGAAGAAGGGCTATGAGTGCCGGCCGATTGCCATGGGCACCAATACGGATCCGTATCAGCCGGCAGAACGTGAGCAGAAAATTACCCGGCGCATTCTGGAAACGCTGCTTGAATGGCAGCACCCGGTCACGATCGTAACCAAGAGTCAGCTGGTGTTGCGGGATATGGACCTGCTCACTGCACTCGCCGAGCGGCAGCTCGTGCACGTCAATGTCAGTCTCACCACGCTCGATAAAACTCTGAAGACCCGCCTTGAGCCGCGCACGGCTTCACCCGCTGCACGTCTGCGTACGCTGGAAGCGCTTGCCAGTGCCGGCGTGCCTGTCGGTGCCATGGTGGCGCCTGTGATTCCCTTTCTGAATGATCAGGAAATCGAGGCTATTGTTGC
>JBCDDI010000276.1:0-5418 GCA_039180365.1 Pseudomonadota bacterium | reverse complement strand
GAGGACTGGGTCACGGAACGTGACTGCGACGGGCGAATCCTCGCTCTGAAAGACAGCGTCGTCGCCGGCTTTGTCCGCGACGGCAGCTTCTACACCCGCGAAGAAGCGGCCAGCCTGGTTTAGCTGACCGCAACTGCGCGATCGGGGAGTGCTTAAGCGGCGAAGGACGCCGGGTCGTGATGCTCGAGTTGCACCAGCGCCTGTTTCAGGGCCAGATAAAAAGCTTCAGGTTGGCTTTCGTCCGTGTCGAGCAGTTCGTCTACGAGCTCGCGGAAGTCCGTATCAAGGGCATCAAGATCGAGTGGGGAAGACATCCTATCTCCTCTTAGATCGGGATTGATTGAGGCCTCCAACGGTAAAACCGGACCGGCAGCCGAACCGTGAACCCGGTCACCTTTTTTGGTTTCATGCGCGGTTCAATTCTTGAACCCGCGGAGCCTGTGCTGCGCCACCTTCCTCAGAAGACACCGCACCCGGCCGCCTGGCTGATCGTTCTCCTGTGCCTCACTTTTGCAGCGACGGCCGTTCGCGGGGACGTCACGGTGTCGGGGATCGATGGTGAGCTGCGACGCAATGTCCTCACTTATCTGAATCTCGACGAAGTGCTTTGCTCGGCGGATCCCGCCCGGGTGCGCTATCGGTTCTCTGGCGCGGAAAGCGAGATCCAGAACGCCCTGCGGCCCTTCGGCTACTACGAGCCAAAGATCACAGGCACGCTTGAGGAACCGGACGATGATTGCTGGCAGGCCCACTTCGAGGTGGACCCTGGCGAGCCGGTGATGATTCGTGAACTCACCGTTGCGGTACAGGGGGAGGGTGAAAGCTTCGCGCCTTTCCGCTCCGTACTCGCGGCATCGCCCCTCGCCAAAGGTGCCCAACTTCGCCATGACGACTATGAGGCGCTTAAATCGCGGCTCCTCATTACCGCGAGAGAATACGGATTCTTTCAGGCCAGGCTCGAAGCCAATGAGCTTCGAGTGGATCCCCCGGCACACTCTGCAGCCGTGCGCCTCGTTCTCGATTCCGGTCCACGCTATCGCTTTGGCGAGCTGTCCGTGGACGGAGAAATTCTCTCCAAAGAACTCCTGCTGCGTTACGTCGAGTTCGAAGAGGGTGCCCCCTTCGAGCAGCGGGAGCTGCGCAAACTGCATAACGATCTGATCCGCGGCGACTACTTCAGCAACGTGGATGTCCGTACAGTCACTCGTGACAACGAGATCGCGGACGTGGTGCTGCACCTGGAGGAAGGTCGGCGTGTGCGTTACGGCGTGGGCGTCGGCTTCGGCACGGATACCGGACTGGTTGTCCGCGGCGATCTGGTGCAGCGCCGGGTGAATAAGGCCGGCCATCGTCTGGAGGTTGATGCGGAAGTCTCCGCTGCGCGACAGAATCTGACCCTCGACTACCGGATTCCCGGGCGTCGTCCGCAGAACGACTGGTATTCGCTCTATACCGGCGTCAACCGCGAAGACACCGAGGCCATCGACAGCATTGCCTGGAAGTTCGGTGTTCGAGAAAACCGCTTTCACACTATCAACTGGAGCAGCACCCCCTTTGCCGAGCTCGTCGTAGAAGAGTTCATTCAGGACGGCGAGACCTCGCGGAAGCTGTCGCTGGTCCCTGGCTGGGGGGTTAACTACATCACCGCCAATGCCCCTTCACGGCCGACGCAGGGTCTGCGGCTGCGCATGGAGGTGGCCGCGGCCAGCAAGGAAGTACTCTCCGATGCGTCCTTCCTGCGTTTTGCCTTCAACGGCAAAACCATCCTGCCGTTCTCCCAACGAGGTCGTTTGCTGCTTCGGGGCAACGTGGGCTACATGCTCACCAACGATTTCGACCGGGTGCCGCCAACCTGGCGCTTCTTCGCCGGCGGTGATCGCAGCGTCCGCGGCTACGACTACAACTCCCTCGGACCCCTCGATGAAGAAGGCAAGGCCATCGGGGGCACCAGGCAGCTCACGGGCACCGTCGAAGGTGACTGGCGTTTCTTTGATCGCTGGTCCGGTGCGATTTTCGCGGATGCGGGAAACGTTGGAGAGGAAGACCTTCTGGATGATCTGCCCTGGAGCGTCGGCTTCGGCGTGCGCTGGTACTCGCCCGTGGGGCCCATTCGTGCCGATATTGCCTTTCCGCAAACCGGCAGTACGGACGTGCGCCTGCACATCTCCATGGGGCCGGATCTGTGATCCGGCGTACGTCCTATGCGCTGCTTGCGCTCGTGTTGCTCGGGGTTGTGCTGCTCCTCGGCGTAATCGGCAGCACGCCTGGGAATCGACTGATTATCGACCTGCTCAGGGAAGCGGCGGCTCCGGGACTCAGGGTAACCGGGCTTGATGGCAGCATTCTCGGCGCTCTTTGCGCCGCGGAGTTCGAATATCGAGAGGCAGCCTTTGCCGTGAGCGGCACTGAGGTCTGCTTCGAAGCCAATCTCTGGACGTCTATCGATTTCCTCAAGGTGAGCCTGGCGCGCCTCGATGCGAAGGCGCTGAGCTTCCAGCTGCTAGAGGATGAGACAGCCACAGCGCCCGGGGACCAGGCGCCGCTGTCGCTGCCGGTGGCCGTTGAACTCGAGGCGCTGGCGGTCGAGCGACTCGAGCTTGTTGGTCAGGTTATGGAGACGGTCTCCGGCACCTTGAAGCTCGATAACGATAACCTCAGCTCGAGTCTCAGCTTTCGATTTCAGGATCATGCGGTAAATCTTTCCAGCAGCGGTCCCTGGCGCGCGCTGGCGTTGAAGGCGGAATTGCTGAACGCCTTCGTCGATGGACGCGTTGACCTCACGGCCGCCGAGCTTCCCTACGAGGTGGCTGTGCGCTCCGAACGCCTGGATCTGGCAGCGGTGCTTGACCGGGCGCTGGTGGTCGAGGACCTCGAACTGCAGGGACAGGGCACGCTGGATGCCTATGAGCTGACGTTGAATGGTCGGGTTGAGGATCCGGAAGGCGTGGCAACCGTGGGGCTGGTCGCTGCCGGGGACTGGAGCCGCATGGCCTTGAGCCGCGTTCGTATCGAGGATCTGCGAGCCCCCGAGCGACGGCTTGAGGTGTTGGAGGCCGACGCCGCTCGCGTGTCCGTCGACTGGTCCAGCGGGCTTGCACTTGAGATAGAAGCACTACGCGGAGCCGGTGCTCTCGCCGGGGAACGGCTCGATATGGAAGTACCGGCCGCTTCCTGGGGTCCGGAAGGTCTTTCCGTGACTGCCGCTGAACTGCGTTTACCCGAGCAGAAAGGGTTTGCGCGAATTGATGGTTCCGTCAGCAGTGAGCTTGCGCTCGATCTCAGTGTCGCGCTGGAAGGTTTCTCCCTGCTGCTACTGAATCCTGAGCTCTCAGGGGTTGTTGGCGGCGCCGTAAATCTTGCCGGCTCGCCTACGGAACCGCGCCTTGATGGGGAGCTGCTGGCGCGAGAGGTTGCCTACGCGGGGGAAAGCTTCGAATCCGTTCAGCTCCGCTTCTCCGGTACTGAAGCTCGGGGCAGCTTTGAGCTGGAAGCGGAAGGCGCGCGGGGGCGACTGAGTTCGGCGGGTAGTCTGGCAATGGGCATAAACGACGGGGAAGCTACAGTCACTGTCTCCCTGCTCACGTTCCTTGGTCGGGAGTGGCCCGTGGGCCTTCGGTTGCTGGCGCCCACCACCTTCCGTGTTGCTGCCGGGCGCGTGATCCTGCCGGATAGCTGCATTGAGCTTTACGACCCGAGCGAAGCCTTAGACAGCGCTCGGCTCTGTGTAGATGTCGACTACCCGGCCGGCGGTCTGAACGTGGTCCTCGATCCCTGGGAGGCGCCAGCGCTTTTGCTGCCTGGTTCCGAAGTCGCCCTCCGAGGCCGGGCGAGGGCCTTGCTGACCGTGAGTTCCTTCTCCCCCCTCGCCGGGCAAGGGCAGATTGAGCTAGACAGTCTCGTTGCCGAACACCCGAATATCGATCCGTTGACGCTTGGCGAGCTGCGCTCTGAACTGGCGCTGGATGCAAGCGGTGCGAGCCTGGTCCTGCAAACACCAGCTGAGGGAGGGCAGAAATTTGTCCTCGATGGGCGCCTCGCAGCGGCGCTGCGTCCAGATCTCGCCGATTCACCGCTGCAGGGTTTTCTGAAGATGTCGCTCGATGGCATCTGGGTGGCAGAGAGTCTGCTGCCCATGGGGGTCGCCTTTGAGCTGGAAGACATGCGTGGTGACATGCTCATCGACGCGCGGGTAACCGGCAAGGTCGGCGCGCCGCTGGTGGATGCGTCACTGCGCCTCGCTGAGGCGGGCTGGCGCGTGCTGGCCTTGAATGCGGAGTTCAGCGACTTTGATCTGGAGGCGCGCATCGATGACTCGCAGCAGCTCACATTTACCACCGGCGGCCAGGTTGGGCAGGGGACCTTAAATGTCGAAGGCGATATCGAGGGCCTGAACGAGGCGGCTCCGCGCTTGAGCTCAGTTTTCCATTTCGAGAACTCCGAGCTCATCAGACTGCCGGACTATACCGGTGCCATCAGCGGCGATCTGACCATGACCATGGGTACAGACAGTCTCGGTCTCACCGGAGCGCTTGAACTGCCGACGGCACGGATTCGCATCGCCGACCTGCCGGAGTCGGCCGTTACCGCGTCTGCCGACGAGGTGATCGTCGGCACGGCACCGGCTGTGCAGCAGCTGCGTACTACCGACGTCACCCTGACCCTTGGGGATGACGTTGAGCTTTCTGCTTTCGGTTTGGAGGCGCGGTTGTTCGGCTCTCTACGGGTCCGGGAAGCACCGGGTACCTTGCGCTCGGTGACCGGAACGATTGCTCTCAGAGACGCGACCTTTAACGCCTACGGGCAATCGCTGATCGTCGATCGCGGGCAACTCACCTTTACCGGCGAAGTCGACAATCCCACCGTGGACGTGGTCGCCTTCAAGGTTGTTCCCTACGACGGCAGGGATTTCCGTATCAGTCTCAACGTCACTGGCTCTGCTGAGGATCTGCGCACAGTGGTGCAATCGACCCCGCAGCTGCCGGAGGACGACGCGCTGGCTCTGCTGCTGACCGGGCGGACCTTCTCGCAGATCACCAGCGCCGAGCAGAGCAACGTTTATGGCGCGGCTTTGTCCATGGGGCTTTTAAGCGCAACGGGGCTCACACAGAATCTGGCAACGCAGCTGCGTCTCGAGGAGATCATTGTCGATCAGGATGCGGAGGGGAACATGGAGGTGGGAGCCGCTGTGCGGCTCAACCGGAATCTCTACCTGCGCTACACCTACGGCGTGTTTTCACGACTCGGCGGTGTGCTGCTGCGCTATCGGCTGAATACCCGCTTCAGCGTGCAGGCGAAAACTGGAGACGCCCACTCCATTGAGGTGCGCTATGGAGTGGACGAATAGCGGAGGCGGTTGCTCAGGTGACAACCATCGCCACGCCGATGAGAGCAAAGGCTACGGCGACCAGCACGGCGACG
>JBCDDI010000275.1:0-5419 GCA_039180365.1 Pseudomonadota bacterium | reverse complement strand
CCGAACACCCGCAACGTGCTGCTCCGGGCGCGCCTCGAGGCAACCGATGGCCTCTTACCTGGCATGTTCGCCGTATTAGCCGTCGATCTCGGTGCCGCGCGGGACGTTGTGACCGTTCCCGAGACCGCCATGACCTATGCCCTCCAGGGCAACACCATCTACGTGCTCTCTCCCCTTGATGAAGGTGAGCTCACCGCCGTTGCTCGGGTTGTGGAAGCCGGCGTTGTCCGCAATGGCCGGGTGGCCGTCCTCGGCGGCCTGGAAGCCGGTGAACGGGTGGTCAGTGTCGGTCAGAACAAGCTCTTCCGCGGTGTACGAGTTGTCGTGGACGAGACGGTGCAGCTCTGATGCCACGCTTCACCGACATCTTCATCCGCCGCCCGGTCCTCGCGCTCGTGCTGAGCGCCGTCATGCTGCTTCTCGGACTGCAGGCAGCCACTGAACTTCAGCTCCGCGAATACCCGGAGGTCGAGAAGAGCGTCATCTTTGTGACCGCCGTCTACCCCGGTGCCAGTGCTGCCACCGTGCAAGGATTTGTTACAACGCCACTGCAGCGGCGTATTGCCGCGGCAAAAGGGGTGGAGTACGTCACCTCCGAGAGCAATCCCGGGATTGCACAGATCGAGGCCTGGGTGCGCCTCGGGGAGAACTCCACGGAAGTCCTCAGTGAAGTGATCACCAAGGTCAATGAGGCACGCTTCGAGCTACCGCGAGAGGTGGAAGACCCTGTGGTGAGCAATCGAACAGGCGGCGACGCGATGATGTACATCGCAATGCTCTCGGATGAAATGTCCATTCAGCAGCTCGCCGACTACGGCCAGCGATCGCTCCAGCCCGTTTTGAGCACCATCGACGGCGTCGGCGAGGCACGCATCCTCGGCAGCGGTCTGTTTGCCATGCGCATCTGGTTGAATCCGGAGCGTATGGCTGCTTTTGGGGTCACCGCTACGGACGTCGACCGCGCCATTCGCCGTGACAATTACATCTCCGCGGCGGGCACAACCCGCGGCGAGCTGGTGAAGGCCAGCGTCGATGCGGAAACCGATCTGGAGAGCCCGGAGCAGTTCGCCGCCGTCGTTGTTCGCCAGGACGGCGATCAGCGCGTCACTCTGGGTGACGTCGCCAAAGTCGAACTGGCCAGTGAAGACTATGAATCGGCCGCGTACTCAAGCGGTCAGGAAACCGTTTTCATCGCCGTCACCGAAGCACCTGGGGCAAATCCCCTGCAGACGGCGGCAAGGGTGAAAGCCAAACTCGCCGAGCTCGACAGCCAGTTGCCGGCGGACATGACGCTGTTCCTGGATTCCGATGCCTCGATTTACATCAGCGAGGCCCTGGAAGAGGTGCTGCGGACCCTTGCCGAAGCCTCGATCATCGTCATTCTCGTGATCCTGATCTTTCTCGGCTCGCTCAGGGTCGTGGCTATCCCCATCGTCGCGATCCCTTTGTCACTGATTACCGTACTGTTTCTCATCTGGACCATGGGTTTTTCCATCAACCTGCTCACGCTCCTTGCCATGGTGATCGCCATCGGTCTTGTGGTGGACGACGCCATTGTCGTTGTGGAGAACGTGCACCGGCATATCGAAGAGGGTAAGCAGCCGCTCGATGCCGCCCTCATCGGTGCCCGGGAAGTGGCCCTGCCCGTGGTTGCCATGTCCATGACCCTCGTCGCCGTGTATCTCCCCATCGGTTTCCTCGGCGGACTGACCGGCGTGCTCTTCAGCGAGTTTGCGCTCACCCTTGCCGGTGCCGTACTCGTCTCGGGCGTCATCGCGCTCGTTCTGAGTCCCATGATGTGCGCCTATCTGCTGAAGGATCACGATCATCAGGGGAAAATCTCGGACTGGCTTGACGCCCGCTTCGAGGCGCTCCACAAGAGCTACGAAGGTCTCCTCGCTCACTGTCTGGAGCATCGCGGTGCCGTGATGCTCTTCGCCTTCTTCATCTTCTTAAGCCTGCCGGTGTTTTACCTGCTTTCGCAGAAGGAGCTCGCACCGGAGGAAGACAGCGGCTTCATTTTTGCGATCGCCACGCCGCCGGACTATGGCAGCCTTGAGTACACCACCTACTTTCTGGACGAGATGGTTGATGCCTGGCGCACGGTGCCGGAAGTCACTCACTCCTGGCAGGTTAACCAGCCCAATTCAGTCTTCGGCGGTTTGAATCTCACACCCTGGTCTGAGCGGGAGCGAAGCCTCGAGGAGGTTCGCCAGGAGGTTCAGGCAAAGTACAACCGCATCAGTGGCCTGGAGGTTTTTACCTTCGCTTCCGGAGGACTCCCCGGGGCAGAGTCCGGGCTCCCGGTTCAGTTCGTCATCTCGGCCAATGTGGGTTACGAGGAGCTCGACCGGGTAACGGAAGAAGTCCTGACAAAGGCGCGGCAGTCAGGCGTGTTCGCCTTTGTGAACAAAGATCTGCGCTATTCACGACCGGAAGTGCAGGTCAGCATCGACCGGGAACTCGCCGCCCGCCTCGGCATCTCCATGGAGGAGATCGGCCGCACGCTGCAGATCATGCTCGGCGAGGGCGAGACGAATCGCTTCAGTATCGAGGGGCGCAGCTACAAAGTGATTCCCCAGGCAGATCGCGGATTTCGCCTCACCAAAGAATGGCTGGAGCGCTACTACGTACGCACAACCACGGGTTCCCTGGTGCCGCTCAGCACGGTGGTCCGCCTGCGCAAAACCGTGGAACCCAACACGCTGAAGCAGTATCAGCAGCTCAACAGCGCGATGATCCAGGGCCTTGTCCTGCCGCCGAATTCGCTCGGTGACGGCCTCGCCTATCTCGAAGAAGCGCTGACAGAAGTGGCCCCGCTGGGCTATCGGGTCGGCTACCAGGGAGAGTCTCGACGCTTTATTCAGGAGAGTCAGGGCTTCCTGTTGCTGTTCGCCACTTCAGTCGTCTTTATCTATCTGGTGCTGTCTGCACAGTTCAATAGTTTCCGCGACCCCTTCATCGTGCTGATCAGCGTGCCGCTGTCGATCTTCGGCGCCCTTGTTCCTCTGGCCCTCGGTTTCGCCACCCTGAACATCTACACCCAGGTTGGTCTCCTGACCCTCATCGGCCTGATCAGTAAACACGGCATCCTGATCGTTGATTTTGCCAACAAGCGCATCGACGACGGCCTGGCGCCAAAAGCCGCCGTCCTCGAAGCGGCGGGGCTTCGCCTGCGGCCCATCCTCATGACCACCTTTGCGACAGTGCTCGGCGTGGTACCGCTGCTGATTGCTTTCGGCGCCGGTGCAAACGCCCGTTTTGCCATCGGACTGATGATCGCAGCCGGCATGCTCGTGGGCACGCTCTTCACACTCTTCGTGCTGCCGACCTTCTACCTGCTGATCGGCGGCAAAAAGCGCCACCCCCGCGAAAGTCTCGTCGAGTCAGACAGCGTCTACGCCAGCGCAAACGCCAACGAAGGCGGCTGACGGATCCGAACTGCTCAGGCTTCCGAGTCCGGTGACGCGTCCCGCTCAATCCCGAACTCGGCGTAGACCTCGGCATTGTGCGCGCCGAGGGTCGGTGGCGGCTGATAGAGGCCCGTCGGGGTTGCACTGAAGTGAATGGGATTACCGGCGAGGGTGATCTCCGGATTGTCCCCACCGGGATGACAGTTCTGCAGCATCTCCCGGGCGATCACGTGCGGATCGGCATAAACGTCCGCCATGCTGTTCACGGGCCCTGCGGGAATCGTGCCGTTGAGCTTCTCCATGATCTCAGCCCGGGTGTGCTGACCTGTCCAGGCACAGATCTGTGCTTCCACCCAGTCGACGTTCTCTAGGCGCGCCGGGTTCGTTGCACTGCGCTCATCAGTCACCAGATCCGGCCGGTCCATGGCGCTGCAGAGCCGTTCCCAGTGGTTCGGCTGCACGGCGGCTATGGCCACGCGGCCGTCGCTGGCCGGAAAGAGATCAAAGGGGTAAAGCGTCATGGCACGCTGCAGACCCGCCGGATTCGGCCGTCCCGTAAAGCCATATTGCGCCACGGCACTCTTCTGCAGAGACAGCATCGCATCGTACATAGACACATCCAGAAACTGCCCCTGCCCTGTCGCCCGCGCGTGATGCATCGCTGAGACCACCCCGAGTGCCATGAGCGTGCCGGGAAAGATGTCCGCCATGGCGGGCGTCACCAGGTTGTCGTTGGCGTGTACAAGCCCGCCGAAACTCTGAGCCGCCGCATCGAGGCAGGGCCAGTCTGCGTAGGGGCTTTCGCCGGTCCGCGGATCGCCGAAGCCACGGACACAGCCATAGACGATGCGTGGATTTCGCGCCGAGATCACCTCGTAGCCAAGGCCGAGCCGATCCATAACGCCGGCCCGCATGTTCTCAAGCACCGCATCCGCCTGATCGCAGAGCTTCAGGAAAACTGCTTTGTCCGCTTCAACCTTGAAGTCCAGACAAACGCTCCGCTTGTTGCGGTTCACTGCAGCAAAGGGTGCGCCAAAATCCGTACCCGCGGTCTCTTCAGCCTGCACAGGCGCGTGGTCCGGCAGGAAGGGCGGAATGTTCCGGTAGTTGTCACCCGCCGGAGACTCCACCTTGATTACGTTCGCCCCGAGGTCAGCGAGCAGACCCGCCCCAAAAGGCCCGGCCAGTGCCCGAGTGCAATCAATGACCGTGAGGTCTGCCAGGGGACCGGTGCGCGTCGTGTCCGTCATTAGTTTCCTCCTATCGTTGCTATCCTTGCGCCGTAACCAGGCTGGTTTTCAGTAAAGCACAGCAGCCTTGCAGGCCGCCGGTGGACGGGACGGCTCGCGGGTGTTAGCTATGAGTACTGCAAAAGAGATGCTGAATTTGACTCTCCTGCTCACGCTCATCATCGGGTTCTCTGTCATCGCCGCCGCGGTACTTTATGTGGCCTACGCGTTCTTTCTGGGAAACCTGCCGAGATCGCCCCGCGCGCTGATCACCGGCGCCCTGCTGCTGATCGGCTTGTCTGTCCTGCAGCTTGGTCATCTGGAGTACCTTCAATCCGGCGCAGCGCCTCTGGACGCGTTCCTCTACCGCTTCTGGTTGTTCCTGGCGCCGTCCATGTTCTATCTCTTCGGACGCTCTGTACTCTTCGATGAGCGGACTCTGTCGGCAACCAGCCTCCTGCATCTGACACCCGTACTATTTCTGTTCATTCCACAGCTTGAGATCGCCTTATCGCTCGTATTCTGCTTTGGCACGGGCTACAGCCTGTGGCTGACGCAGCTCATTTACAGCCTGCGCAGTGCGCGACGGCGGTCCGCCTTCGAGCTCTTCTTCCTTGTTCTCTTTTCGCTCATCGCGGTAGGGGTGCTTGTTCTCGGATTTTCCCTGCCTTTCCTGGACCCTGGCTACTTCTATCGCTTCTACGCGTTGAGTATCGGGATGGCTTTTGTGCTGGTCATCGGTGCCCTGGTGAGCTATCCGGAACTGCTCACCGATTT
>JBCDDI010000274.1:0-5419 GCA_039180365.1 Pseudomonadota bacterium | reverse complement strand
CCTCTGGCCGGGTTCCGAATGGCCCACGGATCTGACGCTCGAGCAGAACCTCATTGACCTCGGCTGGCACCAGAAAGAGTTTCAGAGTGGCAACTCCTTTGCCTACACCGTGGTTGAACTGGACGAGTCGAGGGTAATTGGCTGTGTCTATATCTATCCAACCCGAAAGGTCGGCTTCGACGCCGAAGTTTATCTCTGGACACGGCCACCGGAGCAGGTCTCAAACATCAACGAGGCTATCCTGCGAGAAACTGTAAGGCAGTGGCTGAAAAAAGTCTGGCCCTTTGAATCACCGATCTTTCCCGGATCAGACATTTCCTGGGAAGCCTGGAGCGCCATTACCGAGGCGAAGCGCTAACAGGCATAGGCGAGAGCATGGTTCAACACCACGGCGGCTGTGGGAGGGCTAGCTTTGAGATCCGGGTGCCGGCTCGGCTTGTCGTCTCTCATTTTATTACCCGAGGTCTCACCCCGACGGCGTGAACGTCAACGCCAGCGTTTCCTGCCTCAAGCCCGGATACTGTCTAAGTAGGGATTGAGAAAAGTACCGTCCGGATCCACGCGGTCGCGCACCGCCCACCAGTCTTCCCAGCGTGAGTGCATGGCAGCAAGTGCCTGCCCGTCGAGATAGTTCACCTTGCCCCAGTGCGGGCGCCCCTCGTGGGCGAGAAAGATAGCCTCACAGGCGCGGTAGTAAGGCTCATCGTCGGTCCCGACCTGAAGATGCACAGACAGCGTTACGGTGTCCCGCTCATAGGCTGAGGACAGCCAGACATCATCGGCCGCAAGGGTGCGAAACTCGACGGGCCACTGCACGTCCGCAAACTCGTTTTTCAGCAGATCGCGCAAGGCACGCATGCAGGGAATGCCCGCCTCGAGGGGCACGCTGTATTCCATCTCCGTATGTGGATGAGGACGATGGTTCGGCAGCACCTCGTGGCTCCAGGCGCAGCGCGCGCCTTCTTCCGCCAGCGGATAAACGGGATCGTCGTCCGTCACGTTGATGGCTTTGGCGTTCGCCTGATCGGCCTGGGGGTACCAGAAGAATTCGAAGTGGCGATTCGCCTCAATCTCCGCCGGGGCCTGCTCAAGGATCTCATCAAGGCTTGCCTCCCAGCCGCGTTCCTTGAGCTTGTAACAGGGCACAAGCTGCAGCTCGACCTGACTGACGAGCCCAAAGGCGCCGAGATGCAGACGCGAGGCCTGCCAGAGGTCAGCGTTCTCTTCGGCGCTGGCCTCAACAATCTCACCCTCGCCGGTAATGAGCCGAAGGCCGGTCACGGCCGCCGAGAAGTTCTTCAGCTGACGTCCCGTGCCATGGGTGCCGGTGCCGGTTACCCCGGCGATGGCCTGTTGATCGATGTCACCCTGGTTGGCGAAGGCAAGACCGTGCTGATGCAACTGATTGCCAAGGGTGTAGAGGCGGGAACCACCCCAGACCGTGGCGCGTTCTTTCTCCGCGTCCACAGAAACCACGCCGGCCAGGCCCGCAAGATCGGCGATAACGCCGTGGTCGTTGGCAACCAGCGGCGCGTGGCTGTGCGTCGCACCCGCCAGACGCAGGCGCTGCCCCGCTGCGGCCGTTGCTCGGACCAGGGCCTGGGCGTCCGCTTCGCTGCGAGGAAACGCCAGCGCCGCCGGTTTGCTCCGGAGTTTGCCCGACCAGTTACGCCAGCTTGCCATGAGGGATCTCCGCGTTAGTGAGGCGCTGATCTAAACGGGCCACCGGACGCATCGCAAGCGTTCCCGGAGGCTGGTCGGGCACGCTCAGTCGCGCTGCACGGAGCGGATCACGTATCCGCCCGACCGTGCATCGGCTTCAATCTGAGCGAGGCCTCGCTGTTCAGCTGCTTCCAGGAGGTCTCCAAAGGAGCTGAACCCATAGAAAGACTCGCTGAAGCCCGGGCGCCGGCGCTTCAGGGTCTGTTTGACCATGGAGCCCCAGACGCTGTCACCCCGCTCGAGGATCAGCGCTTCAGCGGTATCGAGCACCAGGTCGATACCCTCGTCACGAAGGTCTCCCTCACTCTTCTTCGCCGGGGTAGCACCGCTGGTCGCGGCGGCTTTTTTCTTCGGCGCCTTGCGCCGCTTTTTCTTCGTGGAGCTCGCTTTAACGAGATCGTCGTAGAAGATGAACTCGTCGCAGTTGCTCATGAGCAGGTCCGACGTACTGCTCTTCACGCCCACGCCAATGACAAGCTTGGCGTTTTCCCGCAGCTTGCTCACCAGTGGCGAAAAGTCTGAGTCGCCGCTGACAATCACGAAAGTATCAATGTGTTCCTTCGTGTAGCAGAGGTCGAGGGCGTCCACGACCATGCGGATGTCGGCGGAGTTTTTGCCGGACTGGCGGGTGTGGGGAATTTCAATGAGTTCAAAGGCAGCCTCGTGCATGCCGGGTTTGTACTCTTTGTAGCGCTCCCAGTCGCAGTAGGCTTTTTTCGCGACGATGTTGCCTTTGACGAGCAGGCGCTCGAGGACCAGGCCGATGTCGAACTTCGGGTACTTGGCGTCGCGCACGCCGAGGGCGACGTTCTCGAAATCACAGAACACCGCGAGGTTGTTATCAATTGTATTGGCGGACATGGTCGCTCCGGTCAGCTGGCGCGGAGCTCATCTCCGCGCCAGGTTCGCAGGGCCCATGCTCTCACGCCTGGACAACGATCTCCTTAGCAATTGACCGACCCTGATCGGCCGCTTCCAGGAACTCGGGTACCTGATCGAAATTCAGGTAGTTGTAGATTTCCGGCGCCATGGAGTCGATCTGGGTCGCGAACTCAAGATACTCCGCCGGACTCGGCAGCCGACCGAGGACGCTCGCAATCGCCGCAAGCTCAGCGCTCGCCAGGAATACGTCGGCGCCCTGACCGAGCCGGTTTGGGAAGTTACGCGTTGAGGTAGACACACAGGTGGACCCGGCCTGGATACGGGCCTGGTTCCCCATGCAGAGGCTGCAGCCCGGCATTTCCGTGCGCGCTCCGGCCTGCGCGTAGATGTTGAAGTAGCCCTCTTCCATGAGCTGCTGCTCGTCCATCTTGGTCGGTGGGGCAATCCACAGCCGTGTCGGGATCACGGTATCCGCCGCCTGCAGGAGCTTACCGGCGGCGCGGAAGTGACCGATGTTGGTCATGCAGGAACCGATGAAGACCTCATCGATTTTCGTGTCCGCGACTTCGGAGAGAGGCTTCACGTCGTCCGGATCATTCGGGCACGCCAGCAGCGGCTCTTTGATTTCGGACATGTTGATCTCGATAACCTCGGCGTACTCGGCGTCGGCATCGGCCTTGAGCAGCGACGGATTGGCAAGCCACTCTTCCATGGCCTGGGCCCGACGCTCGAGGGTGCGGACATCGCCGTAGCCGTTGGCAATCATCCAGCGCAGCATGACCACGTTAGAACGCAGGTATTCGGAGACGGAGTCTTCCGAAAGCGCAATGGTGCAGCCACCGGCGGAACGTTCAGCGGACGCATCGGAGAGCTCAAAGGCCTGCTCCACGGTGAGATCCGGGAGCCCTTCGATTTCGAGGATGCGACCGTTGTAGACGTTCTTTTTGCCGGCCTTCTCAACCGTGAGGAGCCCGCGCTGCAGGGCAGCGTACGGAATGGCGTTGACGAGATCGCGCAGCGTAATCCCCGGCTGCATCTCACCGGTAAACCGCACAAGCACGGACTCCGGCATGTCGAGGGGGATGACGCCGAGCGCCGCGCCAAAGGCCACGAGGCCCGAACCCGCCGGGAAGGAAATGCCGAGCGGGAAGCGCGTGTGCGAGTCGCCGCCGGTGCCAACCTGGTCAGGCAGCAGCATGCGATTCAGCCAGCTGTGAATGATGCCGTCCCCGGGGCGCAGGGAGACGCCGCCGCGGTTCTGAATGAAGTCCGGCAGCGTGTGCTGGGTATCGATATCAACGGGTTTCGGGTAGGCGGCCGTGTGGCAGAAGCTCTGCATCACGAGGTCCGCAGAGAAACCGAGGCAGGCGAGCTCTTTCAGCTCATCACGGGTCATGGGTCCGGTTGTGTCCTGGGAACCCACGGTACCCATGCGCGGCTCGCAGTAGGTCCCCGGGCGAATGCCCTCGCCTTCCGGCAAACCGCAGGCGCGTCCAACAATCTTCTGCGCCAGCGTAAAACCGGCGCTGCTTTCGCCAGGATTCTCCGGACGGCGGAATACGTCCGTCGGCCCCAGGTTCAGCGCTTCCCGCGCTTTTTCCGTCAGGCTGCGGCCGATGATGAGCGGGATCCGGCCGCCGGCCTTCACCTCGTCGAGGATCACGTCGGTTTTCAGCTCAAACTCGGTGATGAGCTCACCGTCTTCCGTTTCAATACGCCCTTCATAGGGCTTCAGGACAATCACGTCGCCCATGGCCACCTTGGAGACATCGGCTTCAATCGGCAGGGCGCCGGAATCTTCCAGGGTGTTGAAGAAGATCGGCGCAATCTTGCCGCCGAGCACCACACCGCCCTGGCGTTTGTTCGGCACGAAAGGGATGTCATCCCCCATGGTCCAGAGCACAGAGTTGGTTGCGCTCTTCCGCGACGAGCCGGTACCGACCACGTCACCGACGTAGGCGACGCCGTTACCCGTGTTCTTCAGCGCTTCGATCTGCTCGATGGCGTTGGTAATGCCTTCCCGCGGATTCTTCAGCATCGCCAGGGAATGCAGGGGGATGTCCGGCCGGGACCAGGCGTCCTGGGCCGGCGAGAGATCGTCGGTATTGGTTTCCCCGGTGACCTTAAACACCGTCAGCTTGATGGCCTCCGGGAGATCCTCCTTGTTCTCAAACCACTCGGCGTTGGCCCAGGATTCGAGCACAGCTTGAGCGTGGCTGTTGCCGTTTTTCGCCTTTTCGGCCACGTCGTGGAAGGCGTCGAACATGAGCAGCGTGCCCTTAAGCTCCGCCGCGGCGTTGGCGGCCAGGTCTGCATCGTCCAGCAGCTCAACCAGAGGCATGATGTTGTAGCCCCCGAGCATGGTGCCGAGCAGTTCAATGGCTTTCGCACGATCAATCAGGTCGCAGACCACCTCACCTTTGGCAACGTCTGCCAGGAAAGCGGCTTTGACGTAAGCCGCATCGTCGACGCCTGGCGGTACCCGTTCCGTCAGCAGGTTCAGGAGAAAGGCTTCCTCTCCAGCCGGCGGCGCCTTAAGGAGCTCAATGAGCTCGCTGGTCTGTTCGGGGCTCAGGGGCTTGGGCGGAATACCCTCGGCGGCACGCTCCGCCGCATGTTCGCGATAGGCTTTCAACATGGTGATTTCTTCCTTTCTCTGGTCGTTCCCGTTTTTCCCATCTTTAGCGTCTTTGCCATCTTTGCCATCTTTGCCATCTTTGCCATCTTTGCCATCTTTGCCATCTTTCCCGGCAAAGCACGCTCCGGTCCCGCCCTCTGGAGGCAAGGACCGCAGTCCGGGGGGGCTACGGGAGAT
>JBCDDI010000273.1:0-5437 GCA_039180365.1 Pseudomonadota bacterium | reverse complement strand
TGCCAGCGAAGTGCCGCAAAGCTTTCTGCGGCACCCACGCGGAGTATGTGGCTGAGTTCTCGACGCAGGGAGTGAGGGGCTTTAAACAGCACCCGATGAACGCGGCCATAAAGGCGTTGCAGCTGTCTGGTGAGAGGGCTGCCGGGAGCAAGGCTGCGACTCAGGGCCACATCCCGCGCCAGTTCCGGATAGCCGCGCAGTACGGTGCTGGCCTGCTCAACGCTGACGCTGCCGCGGCCTTCAAGCGTCGTCAGTTCTGTTTCCAGCTCACGCCAGCTGGCGCCACGCCGCTCCAGCCAGAGGGCCGTCGCCCGGTTCGCTCCGGTCACCGGCTTAGCTCCAGCAGCGGCCGCGGTCATGAGCGCTCAACGATCCGCATCAGCTCGCGCCGGACGTCTGCGGCTGCCGCTGTGGCCGGTAGCTCGTTGCCCATGCGGGCAAGGAGTTGCAGGCCAAGGTCCCGGGCACGGGCGACGTCGAGGCTCTCCCAACGATCGAGGAGCTCGCTGGCGAGCTGAAGATTTTCGAGGCCAACTTCGGCAATGGCATCGGTGGCAATCGGACTCAGTGCTTCCGCATCGGACTCCGGGTCGTAGATCAGCACTGTGCCTGCGGCCATGTCGCCGATCCGCACAGACTGGCTTGTCAGCACGCAGGCCGTCAGGCCCACGGCGTACATGGCCGGCAGGGAATCGACGAGCCGGAGCACGTTGCGCAGCATGATGGCGCCGATACCGGGAATTTCTCCTTCGCGCGTGACGATGCGCAGACCTGCGAAGCGTTTCCCCGGCGTGCGCCCCTGCATGAGGACTTCAAGCACCGGGTGATAGAGGAAGTAGATGGCGGCCGCGGGCAGCACCACGGCAAAGATGAAGCTCGAGCTTGATAGCTCCATGTCAGCCACGGCCACCGTGCCAAAGAGCGCCAGGGTGCCAACCACATACCAGGCGAGGGTCAGGAGCAGGCGGATGTGCCAGTCGATCACAAAAGCGTAGCTGCGGCCGCCGGGACCGGCAATGGGCAGTTCGACGTCTACGCCCGTAATGCTTTGAATCTGGAGTGCGTCCTGCATGACTGCCATGAGTCTGGCTATCCCTGGGAGTCTGAAAGTGTCCGCCGCAAGCCTGCGCGGACCGCCATGATAGCGCGCCAGGACGGTGCGGCCAGGCGACGTTCTTGTAAGGCAGCGCAAGGAACTGTGGTTTTGCGAGCTGCGTCACGTGCTGATCGGGACCCACCGCACGGAGCCCGGGCCGGTGCCAGCCTAACGTGGAGTTGAGGGGTGGACCGCCTGGAGTGCGGTTGAAGCCCTCTCAGACACTCGGAGGAGGTGGAAGCGTGCTGCGAACGATGCTCACGGAACGCGTGTTACCCATGGTCGGTATAGCTCTGGCCCTGGCGGTGTTGCTGGTACTGATTGCGGTATCCACCTCGCCTCTCGGCGAGCTGTTCCGCTCCACCGACGCCCGCAGCCAGTATCTGCACGAGGCAGCCGTTGTCCTCGATCAGCAGCTCGGTGGTCCGACGAGCGCTCTGGAAGCCATTCAGGTTGATGCCGTAGAGCGCCTCGCGGAAACGTTGCCCCTACGGGCGCAGGAACTCCATGATCAGCTGCTGGCCCTCGAAAGCCCGACCGGTGCGCTGGCCAGGACCCGGCAGCTTGCGACTACGGCCTTCAACCTCGCGGACCCCGTACCCTTCGCGCCCCACGCTGAAGATCGCTATCGACCGCTGGTGTTTGGACTCCAGACAGCCACGGGCAGGGTACACGGCCATATTGACGATTTTCTGGCCAACCGCAGCGAATACCTTGGCGGTGCTGCCCGTTTTGAGCGCGATGTCAGGTCCCTTGTGCAGCAGCTCAGAAGCAGTGGTCGGGATGCGAGCGCCGATCAGCTGTTTCGCGCCGGTAATCAGATCCTCGACTATGCCCATTCCGGTGAGACCTCCCGCCTCGATCAGATCAGTGTGGTCCAGGAACGTATGCAGCTGACCGCGGCATCGCTCGGGGACAGCGAGCAGATAAGCGGCAGGGAGCTCGTCGAGATGGTGCCGGTGCTCGTCGACGCGCGCCGAGCCATGAACCAATCCCTTCAGCAGATGGACCTCGCGGGTCTCACGGCCGCTGTGACGGCCCTGCGTGAACAGGCAACCTCGGACCGGCTCCGCTCCCTTGCCATGATCAGTGACGCGCGGGTGCTGCTGAACCTCTATACCGTCTTTCTGCTTGTTATGCTTGGACACCTCGGCTTGCGCCTCCGCTCCAGCTATGCGGATCTGAATCGCTCGCACGACGAGCTCGAGGCCAGGGTCCAGGAGCGCACGGCCGATCTCGAGCTTGCCTATGACGAGCTGAAGGAATCGCAGGTGCAGCTTGTGCAGGCGGAAAAAATGTCGTCTCTCGGGCAGCTGGTGGCCGGCGTCATGCACGAGATCAACACGCCGCTGCTTTACGCCCTGAACAATACCTCGGTGACCACAGAAGCCGTGGGTGAGCTTACGGAATACGTCGAGGCGACGGTGCCACTGCTCGAAGCACGCTGCACCGATGAAGTGAAAGTGGCGCTGAAAACGCTCATGGCTCAGCGCGAACGTTTTGATACGGCAAACATCCGGGAGAGTGCCGGTGAGGTCGCATCGCTGAACCAGGATACGATTGAAGGTCTCAACCAGATCAGCGATCTGGTGCAGAGTCTGAAAGACTTCTCCCGACTGGACCGGGCCACGGAAGACCGCTTCAACGTCTGCGAAGGGGTCGAGAAGACGCTGACGATCACCCGCAATCTGTTGAAGTACGGCGTTGAAGTGGTGAAAGACTTTGAGACGGTGGACGACATCTACTGCTCACCCGCCCGAATCAACCAAATCTTCGTGAACCTCGTGACCAACGCCGCTCAGGCCATGGATGGCAAAGGCACGCTGAAGATCGGCGTCAGGGACCTTGGCGATTACGTAGAAGTCTCCTTTGAGGATACGGGCTGCGGGATCGCGGAGGAGAATCTTAAAAAGATCATGGACCCCTTCTTTACGACCAAACCGGTGGGCGAAGGCACAGGGCTTGGCCTTTCGATCGTTCATCAGATTGTTCAGCAGCATAACGGGCATCTCGACGTGCGCTCCGAGGTGGGCGAGGGCACGCGCATCGCGGTGCAGCTGCCGAAACAACCCTATACGGATGAGGAGGCTGCCTGATGACGCTTGCAGATACTGCCGTACCGAACGGAGCAATGTACAAACCGACGCTGCTCTTTCTCGACGACGAGCGTCGAGTGCTGTCTTCCATGCGGGCCATGTTTCGCCGTGATTACCACGTGTTTGTTGCGGACAACGGCCAGGAGGCTCTCGAGATCGTCGAGCGAGAGAACGTTGACGTGGTTATCTCTGATCAGCGCATGCCGAAGATGACCGGGGTGGAGTTCCTCACGAAGGTAAAGAGTCGCTGTCCTGAAGCCATGCGGATTCTTTTAACGGGCTACGCGGATCTGGAAGCGATCGAGGCCTCCATCAACGAAGGTGAGGTGTTTCGCTACCTCATGAAGCCCTGCCCGCCGGACGATCTGAAGAAGGCGATTGCCATGGCCGTGGAAGCGGCACGCTCGAGCGACGCTGATGTGGCGCCAGCGGAGGATGCGCCGAAGGAAGCCGCTGAGTTGATTCCGTTCCCGGGTAAACACAAAGCGCCGCCGCGCGGGGCGACGGTACATTCGCTGCCTTCCGCCAGGCAGCGCAAAACACCAGCGGCAGCCCAAAAAGCTGCACCGCGGAGGGGATCGGCGCAGCCGCCAAGGTCGGCGCCGCCGGTCCAGGCCGCGGATGATGCAGCCGTTGACCTGCTGGTGCTGTCTCGAGATCCAGCCCTGCACAAAGCCATCCAGGACGCCGCTGAGGACCGAACCATACACGGGTCCGTGTCCGTCGAAGAAGCGCTCGCCCTCCTTGGCAGCCATCCTATTGGCGTCATGATCACAGACCTGACGGCGCCGGATTCCGACATCGAGTCGCTGACGAAAACCCTCAAGCAGGAAGTGCCTGAGCTGGTTGCGATTGTGGCAAGTGAACGATCCGACGCGCATACGCTCATCGGACTGATTAACGAAGGCCAGATCTACCGCTTTCTGCTGAAACCGGTATCGCGCGGTCAGTGCCGGCTCTGGGTGAGCTCTGCCGTGCGTAAGTTCGCCGAGCTCGCCGGCAGTGAAAGTGCGATCGCCCGGCACCGGGTTGCTGCCCCTGCCAAGGCGGCAGAGGGCGCCAAACTCTTTGACAACCTGCGCGGCGCCTTCAGCCGCCTGCGCGCGCGGTTGACCGGCGAGGAAGCATGAGCGTCTTAGCCACGGAACGCACGCCGCTGACCCTCGTTCAGAGCTTCGGATTCGCCGCTTTTCTCATCGCCGTTGGTGTGATGGGGACCTGGATTTATCTGAAACGCTCGGCGAGCAGCGATGGCGTTCTGTCTGCCGAGCTGGAACTGCTGGCCCTCGCGCCGCTGGAAGCAGCACCTGCACCTGCCGCGCCCGCTGCCGTGAGCGAGCTTGATACCTGGGTGCAGTTTGCCGAGGAAGCCTATGCAGCCGGTCGAATCGTCTCTCCGGTGGCGGATAACGCGCTTTACTACTTCGAGAAAGCGCTCGAGGAAGCGCCCGATCACGCTGCGGCGCAGAACGGCATGGAGCGAGTGCTGCGGCACCTCGTGAGCGGGGCTGAGAGCGCGATCTTTCAGGGAGACTGGCAGAGCGGGAGAAGCTATGCGGAACGCCTTAAGGAGATCCGTCCGAACGATCCCCGCGCCGCTGACCTCCTGACCCGCATCAATCGCTTTGAGCAGCTGGAAAACCTGCTGGCCCGAGCGGACCGGCAGGAAGCCGCAGCGCGGCTCACGGAGCCGGCCGGCGACAATGCGCTCGAAACCTATCGACGCATTCTCGAGATTGATGCCGGTAATGAAAGCGCGACGCAAGGTATTGCGTCGATCGTTCAGCGCCTGCTGGGTTTTGCCCAATCTGCAGCCCTTGCGGGTGAGCAGGACAAAGCCACCAGATATCTGCGCAAAGTGCGCGCTATCGATTCGCGGGCGCCGGGCCTGGCGGATGCTGAGCAACTTGTGGCCCAGTGGTCTGAGATGGTGAGCAATCAGCAGCTCCAGGAGCAGCTTGAGGCGGCATCCCTTGCCCTCGAGGAAGGGCGCCTGACGGCACCGGATCAGCCCAATGCCCTCGCACTTTTTGAGGCGGTTCTGGAACTGGATCCTGCTTCTGAGGCAGCGAAACAGGGTAAGCGGCTCGTGCTCCGGGCGCTTACGGAACGGGCCTGGGGTGAAATCCGCGCCGGGCGCTTCCGGGATGCAGAAAGCACCGTTGAGCAGGCGCGCCTCGCTGGCGCGGAGTCCTACAGCCTGGTGGAGCTGGAAGACGAGATTCTCTATGCCGAGGCGTTGGCT
>JBCDDI010000272.1:0-5437 GCA_039180365.1 Pseudomonadota bacterium | reverse complement strand
GGTCCAGGCCACCTCATTGACGATAGAGGCATCGGTGGGTGAGGCCTTCACGGCGTCCTTGTACCAGTTCACGGCGCGGCGGAAGTTCTGCTCCGTACCAACACCCCGGGCGTGGAGATTACCGAGGAGCAGCATGGCCTCAGAGTCATCATTCCCCGCGAGCGCTTCCAGCCAGTCAAAAACCCGCGGATCCGGGTCCTGCTCTGCGGAGCGGTCGAGGAGGAAGCGCGCGTAGCTCCGCTGGGCGAAGTCGTTGTCGAGTTCCGCGGCCTGCACATAGAAGTTCCGGGCCTCCGTGAGATCCTGATCAACCACGTCTCCCGTGTAATAAAGATGGGCGAGGAACATCGCCGCGTCCGAATGCTGCTGCTCTGCCGCCTGGGTCAGCAGCGTAATGCCCGAGCTGCGGTTTTCTTCGCCGTAGCTGTTGTTCAGATACAGGGCGGCGAGGGCGTACATCGCGTCGGTGGAGCCGAGGGCAATGGCGTGGAGGTAGTGCTCGAGGACCCGGTCCAGAGCTTCCTGTTTCTCTGCGGCGTCTTCCGTGCTCCGGGCTTTGTCCCAATAGAGACGGGCGAGGATGTTGCTGGCGACCAGGTTTCCGGCCCGGGATGAGGCGCGCAGCCAGTCGACAGCATCCTGGGTTCGGCCCCGACCGGCGAGGAAAGCGCCGATCGCGGCCTGTGCGGCCGTGTCGTTCTGTTTGGCGAGGAAGCCGATGACCGAGAGCGGGGAGAAGTCGCCTTCGCCGTCGCCGGTGGCCGAGAAGTCCATGCGCATGGCCTGGTACACGGTCGCCAGATCGAAGTTGAGATTGACGATGGGACCGGCTTCCGGGCGGCCCTGGATCAGCAGCGAAAACGGGACTTCATCGCTGGTCTGGTAGATGGCGCCAACGGGGCTCAGACCCTCGCTGATGGCGTACATCTGCGCTTCCACAGTGGTCATGGCAGGGAACGGCGACTCCTGACTGCCATCGCCAACGCTGTGCATGTCTTCACGGATCCGGGCGAGCCACTCGAGGTGGCCTTCCGCCGCCTGCGGCGTTTCCACGTGCTCGTAGAAGCGGCTCATGACGTAGTGGCCGGTAATGCTTGCCTGGTAGGTGTCGAGAATGGCGCTGCCGATGGATCCGAGCTTCAGGGGCTCGTCTTCCACCAGCTGCAGGGCCTGCTGCTCGAGCTCCACGAGACGCTCCATGCGCACAGGCAGGCCGGGATCCTGGCGAAACGCTTCTCTGAGCTCCCGCACGGACACCGCTTCGCCGTTGACTGCTTTGTCATGCAATTCGCCATAGCTCGCCGGCGGAGCTGTCTGACAGCCAGCAAGGAGCATCGCCAGGCTGAGCGCGGCGAGGAGGGAAAGGGAACGCGAAACCATGCGCGCACTTATAGCACTTGTGTAGGGGTGGATGAAGGGTATGATTTCCAGCCTCCTGGGAATTAGGCACCTGCCATGGCGTTTGACCAGATCTTCGGAAAAAAGCTCCGTATCCCTGATGCAACGGAAGCACTGCCGGGCAGAGCAGCAACCATGCCCGTGCCGCCCGCGCACTTCGTCAACGGCAACCCGCTCGAAGGGCCCTGGCCCGAGCCCCTGAAGACCGCCGTTTTTGCCCTCGGCTGCTTCTGGGGCGCAGAACGCAAGTTCTGGGAACTGGACGGCGTGTTCAGCACCGCCGTGGGTTACGCCGGTGGCAGCACGCCAAATCCAAGCTACGAGGAAGTCTGCTCTGGTATGACCGGGCACACGGAAGTGGTGCTCGTTGTTTACGACCCGGACCGGGTCGACTACGCGACGCTTCTGAAAGTGTTCTGGGAAGCGCACGATCCAACTCAGGGGATGCGGCAGGGGAACGACGTAGGCACCCAGTACCGCTCCGCCATTTATACCACGGACGCGGAGCAGGCGGAGATTGCCGGACAATCAGCGGCTGCCTATCAGCAAGCGCTGACGGCGGCCGGCTACGGAGAGATCACCACAGAGATCGCCGCGAGCGGTCCCTTCTACTACGCCGAGCATTACCATCAGCAGTACCTCGCTAAGGTCCCGAACGGCTATTGCGGCCTTGGCGGTACCGGCGTCGGCTGCAACATCCAGGGGCTGGTTGCCGCGGAATGAGCGCCCCGTTCTGATGAGGGCCGCTCTGTGACTCAGAAGGCCGGCACGGACCGGACCCGAATCCGGCGCCTTGGTGATCGCGGCAAGTATGAGCCCGAGGACCTGAAAGCCGTGTTGGATGCCTGCCAGACCTGCCACGTGGCCTATGTGGTGGATGGCGAGCCGCGCATCATCCCCACGCTCTACATGCGCCAGGGTGACTATGTTTATCTGCATGGCAACCGTCAGGCGGCGCTTCTCAAGCACCTCGGCAGCGGCGGCTTTGCGGCCCTCTCGGTCATGGCCGTTGACGGCGTGGTGGTTGCCCGTTCGGGTTTTCACTGCTCCATGAACTATCGATCTGCCGTGCTCTTCGGCGATGGCGAAGCGGTCCCCGACGCGGAACGCGAGCAGATTCTTGACGCCTTCGTTGAGGCGCTGGTCCCGGGGCATGCGGCTGCGATACGTCCAGCGACGCCGCAGGAGCTTGCGGCGACGGCCGTGGTGCGGATACCGATACGGGAAGGCTCCGTGAAGCTCCGCAGCGGCGATGCCGTTGATGCGGAAGGTGATCTTTTGAGCGATGTCTGGGCCGGGGTGATCCCGCTGGCGACGGCTGCCGCTCTGCCGCAGTCGAACGGCGATCTGAAGGCGGGCGTTGCCATTCCCGACTACATCGAGGCTTACCGACCGCCGGTATGAGTGCTCCGCTTGCAGGGATCAAGGTGCTCGATCTATCCCGCGTGCTCGCGGGCCCCTTTGCCGGCCGCATGCTGTCCGATCTTGGCGCCGACGTCGTTAAGGTGGAGCCCCCGGAGGGGGACATCACCCGACTCTGGGGGCGCAAGATTGCCGGACTGTCCGGCTACTATGTGCAGCACAATGCCGGCAAGCGCGACATCAGTATTGATCTGAAGGCCCCTGAGGGCGTTGATCTTGCCCGCCGCCTGGCGGGTCAGGCGGACATTCTCCTCGAGAATTACCGCCCGGGTGTTATGGCCCGGCTCGGCCTCGACTACGACACCCTGCAGGGGCTGAATCCCGGCTTGATCATGCTCTCCATCTCCGGCTTCGGCGCGGATAGTCCGGAAGCTGGGCGGGCCGCCTATGCGCCGATCATCCACGCAGAAACAGGCCTTGTGCATGGCCAGAGCCAGCGCACGGCCATGGCCGGCGGCGAAGCCTCTGCACCGGTGGAGCTGGTGACCTCTATTGCTGATACCAATGCGGGTCTGCACGGACTTGTGGCCGTGCTGGCCGCGCTGCATCTGCGCACGAGCACCGGTCTGGGACAGCACATCGACCTGTCCATGGTGGACGCAACCCGCGTCACGGACGACCGCGCTCACTTTGCCCTCGACGGCATCCGCGGTCAGGAACCGCTGAATGCGGAAGTCTGGGAGACGGCCGGCGGTCCGCTCATGATCTCTGCGGACTTCCGCTTCGTCTGGCAGCGCCTGCAGGCGGTTTTCGACCTGGCAGACCCGACCCCTTCCGGCGCGGAACTCGAAGACAAGATCCGCTGCCGCCGCGAGGCCACCTGGACCTTCTTCAATGAAACGCTCAAGGACCGTGCGGCGGTGATTGACGCCCTCGATCGCATGAACCTTGCCTGGGGTGACGTTCGCACCCGGGCTACGAGCGCCGATCTGCCGAGCGTTGCCCATCGGCAGAGCATCGCCTATGTGGACGACAGAGCCGGCGGGGAACGACCGGTCCCGCAGACGCCCTATCGGCTCAGCAACGCGGACACGGGGGTTCGCGGCGGCGCACCCTTCCTCGGCGAGCACAACCTGGAGGTGCTTCAGGAGTGGCTCGACCTCGACGCGGCGGAGCTCGAGGGCTACGCGGAGGTGCTCCACACCGAAGCCCGGGAGGACCACGGGTCTTGAGCCGGCGCGGTATCGGAATCGATTTCGGCACCACCAACAGTGCCGCCGCCGTCTATGACGGTAAGACGCTCACGCTGATCCCCCTCGAGCGCGACGAACCAATTATGCCGTCCGCCACTTACATCGACCGTGACCTGCAGACCGTCACCGGCCAGGGTGCCATCGATCACTACATCCAGGACAACACCGGGCGAACCGTTGAGCTGATCCCTGAGGTCATTGCCGAAACCAGCCAGTTCGTGGAACACGGTGATTCGGAAAATCCGTCCCCCGTCGATACGGTCACGCAGAAAATTTATGGCGCAGCGGTCATCGACAGTGGCCTCCAGGGCCGGCTGTTTCGCGGCACCAAACGGCTGCTCGGCGACAGTCGGGTGCGACGCCTGATGGTCTTCGACCATCCCTTCCGCCTGGTCGCTCTGATCACGCCCATACTCCTGAAGATTCGCAAGGCGCTGAGCGCGGCCGTTGGCAGCGTCGAGACTGCCCACCTGGGTCATCCGGTGAACTTTGAAGGTCGCGAGAATTTCCGCAACAAAACGGCCCTGACGCGCCTCGGTGAGGCCTACAAGTACGCGGGCATCGAGGAGCAGCACTTTTATGCAGAACCCATCGCTGCCGCCGTGAGCTATCTGGCGGCGAATCCTGACGTCCAGGGCGAGCTGCTTTTCACCCTTGATTTCGGCGGTGGCACCCTCGACTTCTGCGTGCTGCGCCGCGACGGCGACGGCTTTGATGTAGTGACCACCCACGGTATCGCCCTGGGTGGCGATCACATCGATCAGCGCCTTTTTCGCGCGCTCCTGTTCCCCCTGCTCGGCAAGGGTGAGCGTTGGAAGCGCCGCGGCATGGACAGGGAAATCGAAACGCATTTCCCTTTCGAGGATTACGAAGATCTGCTCCTCAACTGGGCCGTGACCTACACGCTGAATCAGAACAAATACACAACGCCCGTCATCGACTGCATCGAACAGAACGGCCCTGGTGCGGCCAAGTTCAAAAGGCTCCGGGAACTCATAACGCAGAATCTTTCCTACGTGGTGTTTCAGGCCATCAAAGACTTCAAGGCGGAGCTGTCTTCGGCAGAGGAGGCGGTGCTTGATATCCCGGAGCTGGATGTGGCCATCCGCCTGACCCGGAGCGAGTTTGAGGCGCTCATCGAGGACCAGCTCGCCCTGGTTGAAGAGGCCTTGAACGATACTCTTAGGCGCGCGGGGCTTGCCGGGGAGGAGGTGGACATTGTGCTCTGCACCGGCGGCTCAAGCCTGATTCCCGCCGTGCGGCGCATACTTGAGGGTCATTTCCCGGGGCGGGTCGTCGAGCACGATCCCTTTACCAGCGTCGCGGCAGGGCTCGCCATTGCCAGCTATCACGGCTGGGAGGCGGTGCCGCATTGAGGCGGTGACAATCTTCGAGAGCGTAGAGAGACACTAACGCTCCGGCGG
>JBCDDI010000271.1:0-5438 GCA_039180365.1 Pseudomonadota bacterium | reverse complement strand
GCCGATGCTGGAGCCCGGGAAAAACCCAACCTTAGGCATAGCCTGCACCGGTTCCGGCAGTTCAAACTCGCCGGTGAAGTCCGCGCAGGTGGGATAGATCGCCAGCCCGGGAAAGTCTGCCTGCAGCGCCCGGGCCATTTCTTCCATGTGTTCCCCGGAGATATCCACCGGCACGTAGGCACTCGGCTCCACTTCCTCGAGAACCCGGCGTACTTTCAGACTGGAGCCGGAACCGTACTCCACCAGGCAGCTGCCGGGGACCACGGATTGAGCAAGTTCGGCCATGTGCGCATCGAAGATGCCAAGCTCTGTGCGCGTCAGGTAATACTCGGGAAGATCTGTGATTGCCTCAAAAAGCTCTGAACCTGCCTGATCGTAAAAGTACTTCGGCGACAGGGATTTCTGCTCGGCCGTCAGTCCAGCCAGGACCTCCGCACGCACGTCGGCCATCTGCGGTTTGCGGTCGAACACCTCAAAGGGTGCGGGTTTGTTCGGGATATTGATGCGGCCTCCTTGCGTCGCTGCGCTTCCCCGTTTGCCGTTGCACCTCGCGACCGACCCATCAGGTCGCGAAGCGATTGTTCTCTCAGGTGGCGTCCCGTGCCAGCCGCAGCCCCGTGAACTGCCAGCGATCCTGCGGATAAAAGAAGTTCCGGTAGCTGATGCGGATGTGGTCTGCCGGCGTTGCGCAGGACCCACCGCGCAACACCAGCTGGTTACTCAAGAACTTGCCGTTGTATTCCCCGAGCGTGCCCGGCAGGGGTGCATAACCTGGATAAGGTCCGTAGGCGCTCGACGTCCACTCCCAGACATCGCCGAAGAGTTGCCGGCTTCCTTCGCCGGGCGGGCGCGGATGGTAGCTGCCGCTTTCAACGAAGTTGCCGTGCAGTTCTTCCTCAGCAGCAGCCACTTCCCATTCGGCCTCCGTCGGCAAACGGTAGCCGGCCCAACGCGCGTAAGCATCCGCTTCATAGCCGGAGAGATGGGTAACCGGTGTTGCTCCCCTGACCTCGGTCTCTCCGTGAAGGCGATATTCCCACCACTCACCGTCACGCTGACGCCAGTAGAGAGGTGCTGCAATGGATTCCTGCTGCACCCAGGCCCAGCCGTCGCTTAGCCAGAGCGACGGCGTGTTGTAACCGCTATCGGCCATGAATTCGAGGTATTCATCACAAGTGACCACACGGTCAGCCAGCTCAAAGGGTTCGAGATAAACCCGGTGCCGGGGTGATTCGTTGTCAAAAGCGAAAGCGCTGTCCGCTGGATCGAGGCCGATCTCGCGGAGACCGCTGTCGTAACTCACCAGCGACAGCGGCCGCGCCGCGCCGGGCGCCGAGTCGCGCAAGGTATCAGCATCAACCGCACTCAGCTGCCTGGCGCTTCGGTAAACCGGCGCAAGCGGGTTACGGCCGAAGTTGACTTTGAGATCTGTGAGCATGAGCTCCTGGTGCTGCTGCTCGTGATGGAGGCCCAGCACGGTGCGCCGCTCTACTTCCTCATCACCCTGGGCAAGGAGCTTCTCCATGGCCAGATCCACATGGCTGCGATAGGCGATCACCTCGGCCACGA
The DNA here is from genome assembly GCA_039180365.1 of Pseudomonadota bacterium. Lineage (GTDB taxonomy): Bacteria > Pseudomonadota > Gammaproteobacteria > Pseudomonadales > Azotimanducaceae > SZUA-309. The sequence continues at coordinate 3,869 of JBCDDI010000271.1, read as the reverse complement.
TCGGGCGCGACAGATTGCCCCGTTCCGGGCGCGGATAGGGGCGGCCGACGCCGTTGTAGTAAGAGTTGAACAGATACTCGAAACGCTCGTGAAACTCGACGTAGCCGTCGAGCAGGGGCTTCAGGAGAAACGTTTCGAAAAACCAGGTGGTGTGCGCGAGGTGCCACTTGGGCGGGCTCGCCTCCGCCATGGGCTGCACGCCATAGTCCTCAATCTCCAGAGGTTCACACAGAGCAAGGGACTGAGCCCGCACCCGCCCGTAGGCGGCATCCAGAGCGAGGGCGGCAGCACCATTGGCGCGTCCGGGAGATCCTTCTACTGGTCGGCTCGAATCAGAAATTGGCGGCTAGCGTTTGGAATGCAGCCACAATGGTATCAGCTTGCTGAGGATATTTGATGAAGCCATGGTAGTGGCCGCGGGGATTGATGATGACGATGTTAGCCGTGTGATCGACCAGGTAATTCTCTCCATCCAGCTCACCCTCAGCATTGCGGCCCGGCACCTTGGCAAAGGTGGCGTTCACCTGCTCTGCAAAACCCGCCACCGCTTCGCGGCTGCCGCGGACCCCGAGAAAATCCGGTGCAAAGGCTGTTGCATACAGGCCCAGCGTCTCTGCATCGTCCCGCTCCGGATCCACGGAAACAAGCAGACCCTGAAAGGCACTCTCATCCCCGCGCTCCCCAAGGGTACGGCAGGCCTGGCCCATCACAGCCATGCTCGTTGGGCAGATGTCCGGGCAGTTGGTGAAGCCAAAGAAGGCAAAGGTCCAGCGACCGACCAGGTTATCCACCGAGAACGGAGCACCGGTGTGGGACTCAAGGGCGAAGGGCGCAATCTCCCGCGGCGTCGGCAACAGGAAAACCCCCTGCTCCCGGAGCTGCTCATCGGAAAGTACCGGCGTGCGTGTAACGGAGTAAACGAACAGCCCCACAACCACCGCGATGAACGCAAGGCAGAGTGCAACCGTTTGCTGCAGGCCGGTCACAGCACGGCCGGCGTCATTTCGAGAGCGGACTCTGCTGCCGGGGCAAAGCCGGTGCCGATGCCCGCCACAACCAGGTAATGATCGATGAGCAGCACAATAAACAGCAGCATCAGATAAAGGATCGAGTAGCGGAACATCTCGATCGGCGCCTTCGGATTCTGATTTCTGAGCAGGACAACGGCCCAGTAGAGGAAGCCGCCGCCGAGGGCTACGGCGCCCGCGAGGTACAGCAGGCCGCTCATACCGATCACAAAGGGCAGCAGGCTGCCGGCAAACAGAATGAGCGTGTAAAACAGGATGTGCCAGCGCGTGTAGGCATCACCATGGGTGACCGGCAGCATAGGCACGTCAACTTTTTCATAGTCGGCCTTCCGATCGAGCGCCAGGGCCCAGAAGTGCGGCGGGGTCCAGGCGAAGATGATGAGCACCAGCAGCAGGGCGCCCGGTTCGATGCTGTTTGTCACCGCGGCCCAGCCAAAGAGTGGCGGTGCTGCGCCGAAGAGGCCGCCAATCACGATGTTCTGCGGCGTTGCCCGCTTCAGGAACAGCGTATAGATCAGGCCGTAGCCCACCCAGGAAGCCAGGTTCAACCAGGCCGTGAGTGGATTTACGCCGAAGTAGAGGATCATCATACCGGCGATGCCGGTAACGGCGGAGAAGATGAGGCCCCGGGTAGCGTCTACGCGACCCGTCGCAACCGGCCGCTTTCGGGTGCGCGCCATGCGTGCGTCAATCTCTGCATCCGCGATGTGATTAACGACTGCCGCGGAGCCCGCAACGAGGGCAATACCCGTGAGTCCGAAGACGAGCACGTCCCAGGGCACCATGCCCGGAACTGCCAGGAACATTCCGGCCAGCGCGCAGAGCAGCATGAGCAGCACCACACGCGGTTTCGTCATTTCATAATAATCACGCCAGCTGGCGCCGGCGATGGTCAGTTCGCTCACCGTAGTCCTCGTGGAAATCTGGATAGTCGGCGCTGGCTGTCGTGCGGTTTTTCTCCTGAAACCGGCTCCGCAGACCTGCGCGGCCGCGCATTTTACTGAAAAACTGAGGGTTCTGCCTCACTTCCCGATCGGACAGAACCACGGTTCTTTCTGCCTGTCCGACCGGTTATTCCGCGGCCACTAATGGCGTTGGCTCAACCGATCTGAGAAAGCTTCAGAAGCTTCTTCAGGTCATCGAGCACCGGCCGCGCGCCCCCGGACCAGGGGTAATACAGGACGAGATTACCGATCGGATCGACAATGTAGATGCCGGTATTCAGGCGCTCGAGCGAACCTTCCAGCGGCACAAGCTTCGGGTATTCGCCAAGCACGGGTTGCTCCGCGCCGGGCGGTGAAACGAGGCCACGCTGCACCCGGTCCATGTCTTTATTCAGGAGTACATGAAGCTGCCGCATCTGATAAACAGCGTCCGCACATTCGTCAGCACAAACGCCGTCCGATACCACCCAGAGCCACCAGGTCTGCCCTGGCAGGAAGGGCCGGCCCCCCGGCCGCTGGAGTTCAAGATCTGCCGCGGTCAGCGGCGGGTCAACAAAGGTGCCTTTGTTTGTGGTACCCCAGACTCCGCCATCCTGAGCAACGTAAAACAGGAGCCAGGAGGCGCCAAGGGTAAGAAAGGCGATGGCGAACATCGCCAGCAGCAGCCGACGATTCCTCGCGTTACGGTCCTCGACATTCGTGCTATCAGGTGTCTCTGTCATCCCGTCTGAATCCAAAAATCATAAAACCAATCGTGAGTGCTGCGGCCAGGCCGAACCATTGCACGGCGTACCCCGTGTGTTTACTCGCCGGCATATTGAGCAACGTGGACGCCGGCTCGAAAACGCCAGGCTGTCCGCCTTCCAGGCGGAGTTCCCAGGGCACGGCATTGTCCAGAAAGGTTGCCATTCTTGCCACCTCGAGGCGCTGAATGACTTTCGGCCAGCCCTCCGCCCAGTTGTCCTCCCCAAATACGGGAAGGAGACCCAGTTCCGGCCAGGCAAGGGCAACAATGGTCAGCTCACCTTCCGGCGTCAGAATCTGCGGCAGGGACCTGCGGCTCCTGTCGCCGGACAGGAACCCCCGATTGATCAACCAGCGCCGCCCATCCTTTGCCTGGAATACAGACACCACGGCAAAGCCAATCGCACCGTCCAGGGTCTGATTGTCGAGCAGAAAGTCCTGCCCGCGTTCATAGCGCCCTTCGAGCCGAAGCCGCTGAAAGTCCGCGACCACGTCTCCCGGCGGCAGAGCCCGCGCTCCGATGCGTTCCAGATAAGCCGTCTCGAAGGCCCGCTTCTCCTCGGCCCGGTTGAGCTGCCAGCTACCAAGGCCGAGCGTCAGCGGCAGAAAAAGCACAACAAAGAGACTCATCTTCCAACCGGGTCGGAAGCGGCGGGCGACGCCGTTTTCACGCATCACAGCCAACCATTGATGCCCTGACGCTGGTGGCGAGTTCAGTTACAGTGAATGGGCCCCGCCCGGAACTGTGCTGGCTCCTTTTACTCACCGTCAGCACATCGTACAGACAGCTAACAGCAGCTGTTTCGCCGGAAGCTTCAATCAGTATTGGGTCAGGCCACTTCATGACACTCAAAATCATCATCTTCATGCTGCTCATGGGCGTCGTCGCCAGTCTCATGAGCGGTCTCGTATTCCTGTTCAAGGACAGCAACAAGCCGGAGTCCCGACGGCTGTTACACGCGCTTGGTGTGCGCGTGACGCTCGCTGCCGCGCTGCTCTGCACGATTTTTTATGGTTTCTATACGGGCCAATTGCGCATGGGCACCAACGCCCCCTGGCACAACTACGAGCAGGCGACGCAGACTTCCGCCGGCGAAACCCTGCCCCAATAACCTGCGGCCGCCGTTGTGCAGCGCCAGAACGAAAAAGCGGG